>JAEWAD010000389.1 GCA_023391905.1 Pseudomonadota bacterium
CCCCCCCCCCCCCCCCCCCCCGCCGGCCCCGGCCCCAGCTATGGCGCGGCCTACGAGACGGCGACGCCGTTCGACGAGCCCAACCCCTTCCGTGCTCCGCCGGGCGGTCGCGCGGGCGACGGCCCGACGATTGATGGCGACTATCGCGTCGTCGAGCCGGACGATCGCGCCGACAAGCGCTGAGGCTTCACCGCCGATCGCGGCCCGGTCGCTCGAAAGTGATGGCCGGCGCCGGCGAAGCTCCGCCTCCCCATGCCCCGATCGGATAGACTTGATCGGCAGTGCCGCGCTTCTGACGCGGCCGTGAGCCTCGGCTCGCCGGCCTGTCCGGCGTGGCCGGGCAGACATGGGAGGATGCGATGCAGAACGCGCTCAATCTCTCCAGTCTCCGCAAGGCGGTGGAAGGCAACGACGCCAAGGCGTTGACGTCCTTCTATGCCGACGATGCCGAAGTCCGCGTGATCGACCAGGATCATCCGCCGAGCAAGCCGCTCGTGCTCAAGGGCAAGAAGGCGATCGGCGCCATGCTGGACGACGTCTGCGGCCGCGCCCTGAAGCACCACATCGATGACGGCCTGGTGGACGGCAGCCATGTCGCCTTCGCCGAGACCTGCACCTATCCGGACGGGGTCAAGGTTTATATGAGCGCCATGCTGGAGCTCGCCGACGGCAAGATCCGCCGCCAGACCAACATCCAGGCCTGGGACCATTGAAGGCGAGGGGAGCGGCCTAGCCGCTCCGCTCCCGTCCCCAGCCAGCCAGCCGTCCGCCGCCAGCTCCGACTCGCCGTCATCCCGGACGCAGCGCAGCGGAGGTCCGGGAGCCATGCAGCCGTGAAGCCGGGCGCTTGCACGGCCAGAGTGGTCTCGAGCGAAGTGACCGGTTCGCGTCAGGAAAACGCGACCATGGTTGGAGCAATTCATCGTCTCCATGAAACGGTGAACAGCAACCCGGCTGAATGGATCCCGGGTCAAGCCCGGGATGACGGCGAGCGTGGGGGAAAGCGGTGCTGCCTACCTCTCCAGCCGATTGACGAACCAGCGGGTCAGCTCGATCCAGACCTGGTCCTTTTCGGCCGCGTCCTCGATGCCGTGCTCGATGTTCGGATTGTCGTTGACCTCGATGACGAAAAAGCCGTCCTCCGTCTCCTTGATGTCGACGCCATAGAGGCCGTTGCCGATCAGCTGCGCCGCGCGCAGCCCGATGTCGATCACTTCGGGCGGCGCCTGGCCGATGGTCATCGAGCGCAGCCCGCCCTCCAGCGCCTTGCCGTTCTCGCGGTGCTTGACGATCTGCCAGTGCTTCTTCGCCATCGTGTACTGGCAGACGAAGAGCGGCTTGCCGCCGAGCACGCCGACGCGCCAGTCGAACGCCGTCGGCATGAATTTCTGCGCCAGCAGCAGGTCGGTGTCCTTGAACCAGGCGCGCGCCAGCTCGTGCAGGGCGCGGTGGTTGTCGACCTTCTTGACGCCGCGCGAGAAGGAGGAATCCGGGATCTTCAGCACCAGCGGAAAGCCGAGCTGGTCGGCGGCGCGCTCGAGGTCGCGGTTGCCGGCGACGATGACGGTCGGCGGCACGGCGATGCCGTTCCCCGTCATCAATTCCTGCAGATAGACCTTGTTGGTGCAGCGGATCATCGAGACCGGATCGTCGATTACCGGCATGCCCTCCTGCACGGCGCGGCGGGCGAAGCGGTAGGTGTGGTTGTCGATCGAGGTCGTCTCGCGGATGAACAGCGCGTCGAACTCGGCGAGCCGCGCCAGGTCCTTCCTGGTGATGGGCTCGACCTCGACGCCGAGCTTCTCCGCGATCCGCGCGCAGTGTCGCAGCGAGGCGAGGTTGGAAGGCGGCATCGCCTCCTGCGGGTCGTGCAGCACGGCGAGCGAATAGCGCGGCGTCGGCCGGGTCGCCTTCTTCGATCGCCATTCGCGCCGCGTGTGGTCGTGCAGCGCATCGTGGAAGAAGGCGAGCTCGTCGGGGGAGAGCTTGTGGATCGGCACGGCCGCCAGCTTGCGGATCTCGGCCCTGGCGCCGCCGTCGAGGGTCACCTCCAGCACCGGGCAGCGGAACCAGTCGAACAGCAGCCGGCCGAAACGGTCGAAGCGGCGATGTTCCGCGATGCCAAACATCACCAGCAGGCGCGGCGGCAGCGCGCCGTCGGCGCCGCCATTCGCCGCCCTTTCGAGCTGGTCCTCGAGCTCGGGGATCGCCTGCGCGTAAAGCGCCTTGCTGCCGAGGTCGATCATCGTCTCGACGCTCGGGATGACGCGGTGGCCGCGCGCGCCGGCCAGCAGCGAGGCGTAGTAGCCGCGGCTCTGATAGGCGAAGGAGCGCGACAGGTTGATGATCTTCGGCCGCGAGCCGCGGAACAGGCTGGCGCGGGCGAGATAATCCTTGGTTGTGATGACCTTGTGCGGGGTGTCTTCGTTCGGAAAGTCCCGGGCGCTATCGACCAGGATCACCCAGTCAGCCATGTTTCACCTCGGTCTGAGCACGACGGCGGCGCGCAGGCCCTCGCGGCCCCAGCGCGCCATGTGCTCGAAATCGGCATAGGGAATGGGCAGATTGGCCGCGTCGCTGTGGGTCTCGCGGCTGCGGTCCTCGACCCAGGGGTCGTGAATGAAGAGATGGCGGCCGTCGTCGCCGACCACCAGCACCCAGTGCGGCACCTTCTTGCCGAACATGCGGTAGGCGGAGATCAGCACGATGACGAGCGCGCCCTCGGCGAGCGCGGTGCGGATTTCGGCGACCGCGATCGGCCTGTGATGGATCGGAATGCCGAAGGCGACGGTCTGGCGGCGGAAATCCTCCTGCGCCAGCGCCATGACGCGCCGCTTCTCCGGATCGCGCACGGAATCGAGGAACAGCGAGCCCTCGTGGCTGACATGGATGCTGGCCGACAGGCCGTTGCGGGCGGCCGAGACGGCGAGGCCATGCGGGTCGCAGCCGCCGAGCCCGGCCATCATGAAGACCGTCGTCGCCTGGCGCCAGAGCTTGATCTCCTCGACCGGCCCCATCCCGTAGTCGGGCCGGAAATGGCCGAGCGCCATCATCACGCAGCAGGGGCCGCAGGTGAAATCCGTCGTCTGCTCGTAGTAGCGCACGGCGGTCGACTGGGCCGGGCCGCGCAGCCGCTTCTCGAAGCGCAGCGCGTCGGTGTGGTCCTCGTAGTAGTCGAGATAGCGGCCGATGCGGCGATAGCCGAGCCGCTCGTAGAGGCGGATGCCGCCGGCATTGTCCTCCCGTACTTCGAGGCGCAGCAGGAAGCGGTCGCGCGCGAAGGCGACCGCCTCGGCCTCCGCCATCAGCGCGGCGCCGATGCCGCTGCCGCGCAGCTCGGGGTGGACGGCGATGGAGTAGAGCCGCGCCATGCCGGTGCCGGCCCGGAACAGCAGCAGCGCGTAGCCGACGATCGTGCCGTCCGGCAGGCTTGCGACGGTGATCGCCGCCGTCGGCGCCTCGACCAGCTTGCGGAAGCTGCGCCGGGCGATGCGGTCGGTGTCGAAGCAGAGCGCCTCGATCGCGACCAGCCCGTCGAGGTCGGCGATCCCGGCGGGGCGCACGACGAAGCGGGGCGGCGAGGGGGCGTCGACAGCACTATCGAGGCGCGATGCAACGCCCATTTCGGCCGATCCGCAGTCGCGGGCGCGTCGGGTTGACGCGCGTTCCAGCTGCGTTGTGTCGGCGCGAATTGCGGCGGCGCCATGGCGCCACCGGCCGCTCGCGAAGCCGTGATCAGGGTGGTCCGGCGACCCGCGCGGCAAGGTTAGGGTCGCGCCGAGAAAGCGCGACCGGGCAAGGCGTTAGCCACTCCCGGCGTCGCCGCGAGACGGTGCCGGCGGGGCTAGCCGGGAACGTTGTCGCCGACTTCCTCGACGACGGTGTCGCCGGCCTTCGGCGAACCGGTCTTCTGCTCGCGCAGGAAGATGTAGAAGCCGGCGGCGATGATGATGGCGGCACCGATCAGCATCGAGATCCGCGGCGTGTCGCCGAAGATGAAATAGCCGAACACGACGGCCCAGATCAGCATCGTGTACTGGTACGGCACGACGACGGAGGCGGGCGCCAGCCGCAGCGAGCGGGTGACGCAGAGCTGCGCCACCAGCGCGACCACCCCGATCAGCGCCACGCCGGCGAGGCCGACCGGCGTCGGCGTCGTCCAGGTGAAGGGGGCCAGCACCGCGCCGACGGCAAGCGTCGCCATCGTCGAGAAGGTGAGGAGGGTCGAGTCCGGCGTACCGCGCAGCTGGCGGGTGACGATCATCAGCGCCGCGAAGAACAGGCTGCCGCCGATGGCGATCAGCGCGCCCCAGCTGAGGCTCTCGGACGAGGGCTGCAGCACGATGATCACGCCGATGAAGCCGGCGATCACCGCCGCCCAGCGCGGCCCGTCGACCTTTTCCTTCAGCAGCAAGGCCGAGAGCGCCACCACGTAGATCGGGCCGGCGAGATAATAGGTCATGACGTCGGCCAGCGGCAGCAGCGACACCGACCAGTAGAAGAAGCCGATCTCGCCGACGGTGACGGCGACGCGCAGAAGCTGCAGGCCGGGGCGGGGCGCCTTCTTGAGCGTCGCGATGCCGCCATGCTTGTGAATGAACGGTCCCAGAACCACCATCGCCGCGATCGAGCGCAGCAGCATGATCATGCCGACGGAATAGGTGGCCGTCAGCCATTTCCCGAGCGTGTCATTGGCGGAGTAGAGGAAGATGCCCAGGATCATGAGCAGGATGCCCAGCACCGAGCTGGAGAGCTGGCGGGCGGGGACGGTAGGGCTGGATGCGGACATGGGATCACATGCGGGATGTCGGAACAGGCACTCTGCACAGTTGTGCGGCAGAGACAAGCTGCGCGGCAGAAAAACGCCGTTTTCGGCGCCTCGACGCACGGGCTTGCGACTTTTCGTTTGCTTTTTTAACGATGAGTCCGCATATACGCGACGACGATCATCGTGATCGCGCTGTGCCACGCGAAGATTTCGGTGGCTCTATCCTGCTAGAGGGAGCAGGACACGACCCCGTCCTCTGATCCTTTCGCGCGTGGGTCATGACTAGAAGTCGGATGCCGAAAGCATTCGCACAATTAGGCTTTCTTCTTGAATCAATTGACAAATTTCGCGGCTTTGGCACTTGCCGAACCGTTGGTGCGTGCGCTTGATGTGGCCGGCATTACCAAGCCGACGCCGATCCAGGCGCAGGCCATCCCCGCGCTCCTCGAAGGCCGCGACATGCTCGGCATCGCGCAGACCGGAACCGGCAAGACCGCCGCGTTCGGCCTGCCGCTCCTGCAGCATCTGTCGCGCCGCGCCGACGGCCTCGCGCCGAAGACCGCCCGTTCGCTCATCCTCGCGCCGACGCGCGAGCTCGCCATCCAGATCGACACCGAGCTGCGCAAGTTCGCGAAGTTCCTCGGCGTTCGCCATGCGCTCGTCTTTGGCGGCGTTGGCCATCAGCCGCAGATCCGCGCGCTCGAGAAGGGCGTCGACATCCTCGTCGCCACGCCGGGCCGCCTGCTCGATCACCTGCAGGCCGGCGCCGTGAAGCTCGACAGCGTCACCCATCTGGTGCTCGACGAAGCCGACCGCATGCTCGACATGGGCTTCGTCCGCGACGTGATGAAGATCATTGCGCGCCTGCCGGCGAACCGTCAGTCGCTGCTGTTCTCGGCGACGATGCCGGCCGAGGTGGCGCAGCTGTCGCAGAAGATCCTCAAGGATCCGGTCCGCGTCGAGGTGACGCCGGAAGTCGTGACGGTCGAACGCATCGACCAGCGGCTCTACCGCGTGCCGACGGCCGAAAAGCGTAATTTCCTCCTGGATCTGCTTGCAAATCCGGAGATGGAGCGCGTGATCGTTTTCACGCGCACCAAGCACGGCGCGGATCGCGTCGCGCAACACCTGCAGAAGGCGCGCGTCGAAACGCTCGCTCTCCATGGTAACAAGTCACAGGGCGCCCGTCAGAAGGCGCTGGAGGGTTTCAAGAACGGAACGCTCCGGGTTCTCGTCGCGACCGACATCGCCGCACGCGGCATCGACGTCTCCGGCGTGACCCATGTGGTCAACTTCGACCTGCCCGATGAGCCGGAATCGTATGTCCATCGCATTGGACGTACGGCCCGCGCTGGTCGGAGCGGGCTCGCACTCTCTCTGTTCGACGCTGGCGAAGCTGCGCGTCTGAAGGCGATCGAGCGGCTGATTCGCCGTCCGATCCCCGAGGTCGCGACCAATTTCAAAGCCCCGTCTTCGGCTCAGAGGCCCGCTGCGGAGACGCAGCGGGGCGATAAGCCGGCTCGGGACGGGCAGCCTATGCAAGAAAAGAGCAAGAAAAATCGGTGGCGTGGCCAACAACGCCGCCGAGCGGCTTGACGACGGGACTGTCGTTAGCAAAGTTCTCTACCGCCAGACTGAAGGAGATTTCCATGGCGACGGGTACAGTGAAGTGGTTCAATGCGACCAAGGGTTACGGCTTTATCCAGCCGGACCAGGGTGGTCAGGACGTGTTCGTGCACATCAGCGCCGTTGAGCGCGCTGGTCTGTCGACGCTGCGCGACGGCGCCAAGATCTCGTACGAGCTCGAGACCGATCGTCGCGGCAAGACGTCCGCGACGGACCTGAAGGTCTCGTAAGGAAAGACACATGGCGAAGGAAGAAGCGCTCGAATTCGAGGGTACGGTTGTCGAGGTTCTGCCCGACGCCAAGTTCCGCGTGGAACTCGAGAACGGGCATGTCGTCGTCGCCTATACCGCGGGTCGGATGAAGAAAAACCGGATCAAGACGCTGGCGGGCGACCGCGTAACCGTCGAGATGACGCCATACGATCTCGATCGTGCGCGGCTGGTTTTCCGGCACAAGGGCGAACCGCTTGCTCCGCAAGCACCAAGGCCGCCTTTCCGCGGTGGCGCCCGTCGACGCTGACATCCGACGCCAGGTGATGAGATGAAGGCCGGCGCGAGCGATCGCGCCAGCCTTTCCCATTTGGCAACGCATTTTGCGAATGTGGCGCCGCGAGGGCAAAAACACGCTTGCGTCCCGAAGGGGAACTACATATTCTGCGTGTGTCGCGGGGGCAGACGATTCACTCGGATGTTGAGCTGACAAGGATTGGGCTTCTTGGCCCGGTTTGGAATGTACTGGAAGGTTCTTTGATCCCCAGTTGTAGTTAGAAATGGTGAGCCCGAGTTTTTTTTGGTTCGGGCAAAGAGTTGTTCTTCTTAAGTTTTGTTACAGCCGCCGGCCTCATCAGCCGGCGGTTTATTTTTGTGCGCAGTTCACTGCGGATCCGGCGTGCCGCCGAGAATTTCTTCTTTGGCCGAATCGGGCTTTTCCGGGGCAGGATGCAACTCTGCGCTGGCTTCGGCGACGGCTTGTCGCGCGCCGCTTTCGTACCCTCGCCGCATTCTCGTGCAGGTTGGGGCGCCGAACGCCACATGACGGCCGAATCTGTCGTCGGACAGACGACCGGAGGATCTGGATGCTGACTGTTTTTCGTAATTTTCTCGCCGAGCTGACGGGCGGCGACACCGATCGCGGCTTCAGCGAGGATGATCACCGCCTCGCCGCCGCGGCGCTGCTCTATCACGTCATCGCCGTTGACGGCGAAGTGGCGGAGAGCGAACGCCAGCGCCTTCACGACCTTTTGAAGGGCCGCTACGGGCTCGATTCCGATGCCGCCGACGACTTGATCCGCGCCGCCGCCAAGGCGGACGAGGAGGCGGTCGATTTCTATCGCTTCACCAGCGTGCTGAAGACCCGGCTCGACGAGATCGACCGCGAGCAGATCATCGCCATGATGTGGGACCTGGTCTATGCGGATGGCCGCCTGACCGAGTTCGAGGACAATGTCATCTGGCGGGTGGCCGACCTGCTCGGCGTCTCCGGCCGCGCCCGGTTGCGGCTGAAGAAGATCGTCCAGTCCGGCGGCCAGGCGAGCGCCGTGGCGTCGGAGAGCTGATCGCCCGCCGGGCGCAACCGGAATCGAGGAATGCGGATCGTGTCGCCGTCTGAAAAGCTGCCCGTTCTGATCGTCCTGCACCAGGAGCATTCGACGCCCGGTCGGGTCGGTCTCCGGCTGCGTGAACGGGGGCATGCGCTCGACATCCGCCGGCCGCGCTTCGGCGATCCCCTGCCGGAAACGCTGGAGGCCCATGCCGGCGCGATCGTCTTCGGCGGCCCGATGAGTTCGAACGACGACGAGGATTATCTCCGTCGCGAGATCGACTGGATGGCGGTGCCCCTGGCCGAGCAGGCGCCGCTGCTCGGCATCTGCCTCGGCGCGCAGCTGATGGCGCGCCAGCTCGGCGCCCAGGTGGGTCCGCGCGACGACGGGCTGGTCGAGATCGGCTACTATCCATTGCGCGCCACCGAGCATGGCGAAGCGCTCTGCGACTGGCCCGAGACGGTCTACCAGTGGCACGGCGAGGGCTTCGATCTGCCCGCCGGCGCCCGGCTGCTCGCCGAGGGCCAGCTCTATCGCAACCAGGCGTTCCAGTATGGCCCCGCCGCCTTCGGCCTGCAGTTCCACGTCGAGCTGACGCTCGCCATGATGCATCGCTGGACGACCACCGGCGCCGACCGCTTCACGCTGCCGGGCGCCCAGCCGCGCGCCCAGCACATGGAGGGGCGTGCCGTCTACGATGCGCAGACCTCGCGGTTCCTGGACGGCTTTCTGGATCTCTGGCTGCGCCTGCCGCGCAAGGATGCGGACGCCGCCGAGCTGGCCTGAGCCGCGGGCCAATCGTTGCAATCTGCGAATCGCGTTGCAGATTGCAATGCGGCGATGGTGAATCCGTCCTTAACCAATTCCAGATCTGGCGGATTTGACTAAAATTGTAACCACATGTGGTGGTCCGTGGCGGCGTCGCGCTTGGCAGGAAGCTTGCGACAGCTATGCCAAGCTGATCTTCCGGTATTGCGTAATCAGCTCCTATCGGACGGAGAAGGGGCGAAACCGATGACCCCCGGTCCCCCTTCTCCGCTCCGCTTGCCCGCCCGGCGCGCCACGCCCGGCCGGCCCGGATCCTCCCTCGCCCCGTGACCATCGCTTCCGCTTCGGCAGGCTTGCTGCGCCGCGCGCTGTTGACAGGGCGCGCTCGCGGGTATTGGTACGGGAACAATCGACTGCAATAACATAGAGTTATTCCAATGTATGACGTCTCGAGGCGTCAGCTGATGCAGGCCGGCCTCGGCCTGGCCGGCGTGTCGCTGATCGGCGGCGCGGCGCGGCCGGCTCTGGCCGAGGCGCAGACGCTGGCGCTTTACAATGGCCAGCACCGCCCGCCCGTCGAGGCGCTGGTCGCCGCCTTCACCGCCGCGACCGGCATCGCCGTCGTCACCCGCAACGGCAACAGCGCCCAGCTCGCCAGCCAACTGATCGAGGAGGGCGCCAGCTCGCCGGCCGACGTCTTCTGGTCGGAGGAGAGCCCGTCGCTCGCCGCGATCGACGCGAAGGGGCTGCTCGCCCCGCTCGACTCCGAGACGCTGAAGCAGATTCCGGCGACCTATGCGGCGAAGACCGGCACCTGGATCGGCGCCGGGGCGCGCTGCCGCGTCGTCGTCTACAACAAGGAAATGGTCGATCCGGCGACGCTGCCGAAGAGCGTGCTCGATTTCGCCGGTCCGGACTGGGCCGGCAAGGTCGCCTTCGCGCCGAACAGCGGCGCCTTCCAGCAGCAGGTCGTCGCCGTCGCGCTGATGAAGGGGCGCGACGCGGCGCTCGCCTGGCTCAAGGGCCTGCGTGAGAACGGCGAGATCTACAACAGCGATTCCGCCGCGGTCGAGGCCGTCGAGGGCGGCGACGTCGCGCTGGCGCTGAGCAACAATTACTACTGGTACGCGCTCGAGAAGGAACTCGGCGCCGACAACATGAATTCCGCGCTCTACCACATCGGCAACCAGGATCCCGGCACGCTGATCACGGTCTCCGGCGCCGGCGTGCTGAAGACGTCGAAGAAGGCGGAGGCGGCGCAGCGCTTCGTCGCCTTCATGGTGAGCGCCGAGGGGCAGGCGGCGATCGTCGGCGCCATCGCCGAATATCCGCTCCGGCCGGGCGTCGTCTCGCCCTTCCCGATGAAGCCGTTCGACGAGCTCGATCCGGCGCCGGTGACGCCGGCCGATCTCGGCGACGCCGCCGAGGCGCTGGCGCTTCTGCGCGAGGCGGATCTCGCTTGAGCGAAGCGTCGGGCGATCGGGGGCGCGCGTCGGCGCGCGGCGCGGGCGGCCAGCCCGTCTCGCGGCTGCTGGTGGCGCTCGCCCTGATCCCGACGGCGCTGATCGCGCTGCCGATCGTTTATGTGCTGCTGCGCTCCTGGGGCGCGGGCTGGGAAGGCATCCTGGCCGAGCTCGGCCGCCGCCGCACGCTGACGCTGCTCTCCAACACCGTCACGCTCTGCCTGTCGGTCACCCTTGCCGCCGGGCTGATCGGCTTCGCCGTCGCCTGGTGCACGGAGCGCTCCGACCTGCCGGGGCGCCGGTTCTGGCGGGTGCTCTGCTGCCTGCCGCTCGCCATGCCCGCCTTCGTCGCCAGCTTCGCCTGGAAATCGCTCGGGCCGGGCTTCCAGGGCATGCCCGGCGCGATCCTGATCCTGACCATGGAGAGCTTCCCGCTGATCTTCCTGCCGGTGGCGGCGGCGCTGCGCAGCATGGATCCCGGCATGGAGGAAGTGTCGCGCTCGCTCGGCAAGGGGCCGTGGCCAACCTTCTGGCACGTGACGCTGCCGCGCACGCTGCCGGCGCTCGGCGGCGGCGCGCTGCTGGTCGCCGCGCACATGCTGTCGGAATTCGGCGCGCTGTCGCTCCTGCGCGTGCAGACCTTCACCACGGCGATTTTCCAGCAATACGAGCTGCAGTTCGACAACGCCTCGGCCGCCGTGCTGTCGGCGCTGCTGATGCTGCTCTGCCTGCCCGTCGCGTTCGGCGAGATGTGGCTCCGGCGCGGCGTCCGTTTCTCCAAGGTCGGCCGCAACACGGCGCGGCGCGCCGCGCCGGCGCGGCTGGGGCGCACGGCGCCCTTCATCACGCTCGGCTTCGTCGTCCTCGCCGTCCTGGCGCTCGGCGTGCCGTTCGGCCGATTGCTCTACTGGCTCGTCAAGGGCGTCTCGGCCGGGCGCGGCCTGGAGGCGATCGGGCCGGCGCTCTACGGCTCGCTGTCGCTGGCGCTGCCGGGCACGCTCGTCACCACCGTGATCGCGCTGCCGCTGGTGCTGCTGGTTCTGCGCAGTCGCGGCTGGTTCGCCCGCTTCGCCGACCGGCTGCCCTATATCGTGCACGGCCTGCCCGGCCTCGTCGTCGCGCTGGCGCTGGTCTATCTGTCGATCCGGCTGCTGCCCGCGATCTACCAGACGCGGACCGTGCTGTTCGCGGCCTATGCGATCCTGTTCCTGCCGCTCGCCCAGTCGGCGATCCGCGCCTCGGCCGAACTGGTGCCGCGCGAGATCGAGGAGGTGGCGCGCACGCTCGGCCGCAGCCCGTTCCGGGCCTTCCTGACGGTGACGCTGCCCTCGCTCGCGCCCGGCCTCGGCGCGGCGCTGGCGCTGGTGGCGCTGGAGCTGATGCGCGAGCTGACCGCGACGTTGATCCTGGCGCCGACCGGCGTGGTGACGCTCGCGACCGAGGTCTGGTCGCACACCAATGACAGCGCCTATGCCGCCGCCGCGCCCTTCGCCGCGCTGCTGGTGCTGATCTCCGGCGTGCCGGTCTATGTCTTCACGCTCCGGACCCTGCGGCCGGTCGCCGAGCGGCCGAGCGCGTAAGCAAAACGCCAGTCGTTGCGGCATTCGGACGTCGTTCGGCCCTGGCTGAAGCAGTCGGCAAAGAGTCGCCGCATTCTTCTTTCATGTTGCAATTTCGTCATGCCGATCTCGATCGAGTAGGGCGAAGGGCCTCTTGTTTCCGTCCCGATCCGAACCGGGGCGTGCAAGGAGAACGTTAACCAACCAATTTTCTGAGTTGTTTTGGCGGCAGCGGGGGTTACGTGTCGAAACAAAGTCGAGATGAGTACCATGACCAGTTCCGTGAAAACCGGCGCCGCGTTGCGCCTGCGCCGTTCCGCTGAGCCGACCCAGTACGGCAACACGGTCGAAACCGGGGCCAGCCCGGCCTCGCAAGAATCCAGCCGCGAAAACCTCTACCGCTTCCCGAGCATCGGCATCCCGCCGCATCGGCCGGCGACGCCGCCCGCGCAGCCCGAAGAGCCGTCGCTGGCGCGCCTGGACGATCTTGCCGCCGAGCTCGAGGCGGCCCTGATGAACGATTTGAACCAGCTGGCGCCCTTCTGGGGCGACGAGGCCCCGGCGATCCCGCCGGCGCGGCCCGGCCAGCTGCGTTTGCCGCTCGGCCAGGACG
>JAEWAD010000473.1 GCA_023391905.1 Pseudomonadota bacterium
GCCGGCTTCGGCGGCGGCTCGAAATCGAAGCTGTAATCGGCGAGCAGCTCGATCGCCTTGGCGAAGACGGCTTCCTCGCGGCGGGTCTTTTCCGCCATCTCGCGCGTATCCGCGGCGCGGCGCTCCAGCGACTTGCGGATGATGTTGTCGCCGGACTGCCTCCGGAAGCGGGCGGCCATCGCCTCGGCGCGCTTCGCCTGCTTCTCGAGCTTGCGGATGCCGGCGCCGACATCGCTTTTCTGCTTGGTCAGCGTGTCGCGGATCGGGGCGATCAGGTCGACCTGCTCGAAGGGCAGGTCGCTCTCCAGCACCGAGACGACCAGCGCCTGGATGCGCTCCATCGCGCGGCCGACGATGTCGTCGGCGGCGAGTTCGCCCTCGTAGCCGGTCTCGTCATAGGCCTTGCGGCGCTCGGGATCCGACAGCACGGCATAGGCATGCGACAGCTTGTGGAACGCCTCGGACGAGCCGCCGGCATCGGGATGCGCGGTGCGGGCGCGCTGCCGGTAGGCCTTGTCGATCTCGGCCGGCGTGGCGCCGGGCGCGACGTCCAACTCGGTGTAGAGACTGCGCTTGTCGGCCATTGCCGGAAACTCCCTGGCCGGCCGCGCCCGCATCCCCCGACGCCGGCTGCAAACCGAAGCACCACGCCGGGCGCGGCGTCACTATCCACGCCCCGCCGGCAATGTCCACCTCTGGGTCAGCCGGCGGCTCAGCCGCCGAACAGCCGGTCGATCAGGTTCGGTCGCTGCGGCCGCGCCTGCTGGGCGCCGGAGCCGCCACGCTCGCCGACGCCGGCCGGGGGCATCGGCACGCCGCGCTCGACGCCATAGGAGGGATCGCCCTCGCGGTAGATGCGCGCGCCCGGTGGCGGCGCCTGGTAGTCGCCGTCGCTCCAGCCGGCCGATTCGGGATCGGCATAGCCGCCATACTGGCCGCCATTGTCACGACCGCCGTAATTGCCGTCGCCATAGTCCTGGCCGCGCCCATTCTGGCCGCGCGGCGGCGCGTCGCCCCGCTGCGCGCCGGGGCCCGGCTGCCACTGGTAGTTCGGCTGGTTCGGCTGGCCGGACGCGGGATAGGCCTGCTGGCCGCCGCCGACCACCTCGCCATATTCGTCCACCAGGCCGCCCTGCACCGTCGACTGGCCGTCGAACTCGGTCGGCGCTTCCTGGAAGCTGTCGGGGTCGCGATAGGCGTAATTGCCCGGCAGCGCCGCGACGGTGACGCCCTTGTGCGCCTCGGTCATGAAGCGCTGCCAGATCTGCGCCGGCAGGCTGCCGCCGGTCATGCGCTTGGTCGGCTTCGAATCGTCGTTGCCGAGCCAGACGCCGGTGGTCAGGTTCGAGGTGTAGCCGACGAACCAGGCATCCTTGGAATCATTGGTCGTGCCGGTCTTGCCGGCCGCCTGCCAGCCCGGAATCGCCGCCTTGCGGCCGGTGCCGCGCTGCAGCGTGTCGGTCATCATGCTGTTCATCATGCCGACATAGAGCGGATCGATGATCTGGCTCGCCGCCGCGCCGGGCCGCTCGTACAGCGTCTTGCCGTTGACGTCCTTGACCCGCGCGATGACATGCGGCGTGGCCGCGAAGCCGCCATTGGCGAAGGGCACGTAGGCGTCGGTCAATTCGAGCAGGCTGACCTCGGAGGTGCCGAGCGCCAGCGACGGGTTCGGCTGCAGCGTCGAGGTGATGCCGAGCCGCTCGGCCGTCTTGACGACCTGCTCGGGGCCGACCTCGTTGGCGAGCTGCACCGCGACGGTGTTGATCGAGAGCGCCAGCGCCGATTGCAGCGTCACCGGTCCCTTGTACTGCTTGCCGTAGTTCTTCGGCTCCCAGTTGCCGATGCGGATCGGCTCGTCGACGCGGATCGATTCCGGCACCAGGCCGTATTCCAGCGCCGCCAGATAGACGAAGGGCTTGAAGGCGGAGCCCGGCTGGCGCTTCGCCTCGACGGCGCGGTTGAACTGGCTCTTCTGGTAGTCGCGGCCGCCGACCAGCGCGCGCACCGCGCCGGTGCCGTCGATCGCCACCAGCGCGCCCTGCGACACGCCGAACGATTTGCCGCTCTTGTCGAGCGCCTCGGTCAGCGCCCTGCCGGCTGCCGCCTCGAGACCCGGATCGATCGTCGTCTCGACGACGACGTCCTGCTCCAGCGCGCCAACCACCTCGGGCACCAGATCGGCGACCCAGTCGGCGACGTAGCGGCCGGCGCCGCCCTCGGCCTCTGGGCGCGCCTTGATGGTGATCGCGGCGGCTTCCTTCTGCTGCGCGGCGGTGATGAAGCCGGCCTCGCGCATCGCGCCCAGCACGACGTTGGCGCGTGCATTGGCGGCCTCGGGCGCGCTCGTCGGCGCGAAGCGCGACGGCGCCTTCAGGAGGCCGGCCAGGATCGCCGCCTCCTTCAGCGAGATGTCGCGCGCCGACTTGCCGAAATAGCGCCGCGACGCGGCGTCGACGCCATAGGTGCCGGCGCCGAGATAGACGCGGTTCAGGTAGGACTCCATGATCTGCGCCTTGGAGTATTTGCTCTCCAGCCACAGCGCCATGATCGCTTCCTGGATCTTGCGGTCCAGCGTGCGCTCCGGCTTCAGGAACAGGTTCTTGGCGAGCTGCTGCGTCACGGTCGAGCCACCCTGCACGACGTCGCCGGATCGGAAATTGACATAGGCCGCGCGGACCAGGCCGAGCGGATCGACGCCGAAATGGCTGTAGAAGCGGCGGTCCTCGATGGCGATGACGGCCTGGCTCAGATAGGGCGGCAACTCGTCGAGCCGGACGGATTCACCGCCCGTGTCGCCGCGATTGGCGATCAGCGAGCCGTCATTCGCCAGCACCTTGATGTTGGGCGGCCGCTTCGGCACCGCCCAGTCGGCCGTCGACGGCAGCTGGGTGGCGAAATAGGCGATGGTGCCGCCGAGCGCCACCGTGCCCCAGAACATCAGGATCAGCGCCCACTTGACGCTGCCGCGGATGAACCGGCCGAGGCCCGAGCCGCCCGAGCGCTTGCGGCCGCGTGCGCGGCCCTTCTTGCGGGTCGGGGCGGCCTTGGAGCGGCGGGATCTGGAACGGCGGGAATCGGCCATGGGGTCATTTTCATCGAGATCGATGAATTCCGCATCCTCAATGTCGGCGTCCAGGACGTCCGGGTCTGTCTGGCGGCCCCGCCGGTCGGCGGCGCCGATCTCGGGCTCGCGGCGCGACCGCGCCTTGCGCTCGTCGGGGCTCGGTTCGGGCCCGCCGAGGCGCGGCGCATCGCTCG
>JAEWAD010000012.1 GCA_023391905.1 Pseudomonadota bacterium
TGCAGCGGGTAGTAGCGCTGCAGCGCGCCGCCCTCGAGCAGCTTGATCTTGGAGAATTCCTCCCACTCGTGGTGCTCCGAGGCGATGGCGATCACCTCCGCCGCCAGCGCCGCCGGCAGCACCACGGCGCCGTCGTCGTCGGCGACGATGATGTCGCCGGGGATCACCGTCACGCCGCCGCAGGCGATCGGGATGTTGTAGTCCATCGGCATCAGCCCGGTCTGGGTGTGGAAGTTCGGCGTCAGGCCGCGGATCCACATCGGCATGTCGAGCTCGATCTGGCCGGGATAGTCGCGGATGCAGCCGTCGATGACGAGGCCGGCGCCGCCGCGGCCCTTGAAGTAGGTCATCATCATCTCGCCGAACACGCCGGCGGTCATGTCGCCGCGCGAGTCCACCACCACCACGTCGCCGGGCTGGGTCTTGTAGAGCACGTGCCGGTGCAGCTGCTTCTCCGGATCGGCGTATTCGCCCTCGCCGTAGAGATCCTCGCGCTTCGGCATGAACTGCAGCGTCAGCGCCGGGCCGACCATCACGCGGCCCTTGTGCCAGCTGACCGGGCCCTGGATGTGCGGGTTGCGGATGCCCATGTGGCCGAGCGTGCCCGCGACCGTCGCGGCGCCGATCTTCTTCAGCGCCTCGATCTGTTCCTTGGGCGGGCGCTTGATGTCCTTGAAGTCCTGGTTCGTCGTCATGGTGGTCTCCTCGTCTGGCGGACACGGCCGCCGTCAATGCAAGTCGATCTGTTGCCCCGCGCCGGTCAGGCGTAGGGCGTCTCGCCGAAATAGCTGGAGCCCTTCTTGAGGTGCGCCTTGGCGACGTCCTCGTTGAGGGTCAGGCCGTGGCCGGGCTTGTTGTTCAAGGGGATGAAGCCGTCGACCAGCGGGTTGCCGCCCTCGACCAGGTCGCCCCACCAGGGCACGTCGTGGGCGTGGTATTCCATCACCAGGTAGTTGTTGATCGCGGCGCAGACATGGGCGCAGGCGACCGTGCCGATCGGGCTGGCGACGTTATGGGGCGCCATGGCGATGTAGTACATGTCGGCGTGGTCGGCGACCTTCTTGAACTCCGACAGGCCGCCCATCTTCGGGATGTCGGGCGAGATGATGCGGGCCGCCTGCTTCTCGATCAGGTCGCGATAGCCCCATTTGGTGTAGAGGCTCTCGCCCGTCAGGATCGGCGTCTTGGTCGAGCGCGTCACCTGCACGAGCGCGTCGATGTTGTGCGGCGGCGTCGGGTCCTCGAGCCAGACGAGGTCGAGCGGCTCCAGCCGCTGCGCCAGCTTGATCGCGTCGTTGACGCCGAACTTCCAGTGCGCGTCCATCGCCACCATGATCTCGGGGCCGACGGCCTCGCGCACGGCGGTCGCGACGCTGACCATCCAGTCGAGCTCCTGCGAGCCGATGACGCGGTTGTAGGGCTCGACCCACTGCCGGCTCGGATAATCGTCGTCGGTGACGTCGAGCGTGTAGGGGTTCTCGTTGTCGAGGTCGAACTTGATCGCGGTGAAGCCGGCGGCGACGACTTCCTTGGCGCGGCGGGCATATTCGGCCGGATCATGCGTCTCGCCCTCGTGGCAATCGGCATAGATGCGGACCTTCTCGCGGAAGCGGCCGCCGAAGAAGGTCGAGATCGGCAGCTGGTGGGCGCGGCCCATCAGGTCCCAGAGCGCGATCTCGATGCCGGACATCGCCGTCACCGTCGTGCCGCCCTGCGCGCCTTCGCCGGAGAGCACGCGCTCGATGATGAACATCAGCTTGCCGATATTGGTCGGGTCCTGGCCGATGATGTAGGGGGCGGCGCGGTGCACCAGCTCGGCGACGCCGGCGCCCCAATAGGCCTCGCCGAGGCCGGTGACGCCCGTGTCGGTCTCAATTCGCACCAGCACCCAGGGGAAGTTTCCGTCGATGACGGCGGTGCGCACGCTCGTGATTTTCATTCCGGTAGCTTTCTGGAGGTGAAGGAGAGAGGCAGGTGGGTCTCAGGCAGCCGGCAGCGCCTTCTCGGTGGCGCCGTCGAAGAGGTGGATCCGCTCCTGGTCGAACTCGATCCAGACCTTCTGGTCCGGTTCGACGACGACGCTCGGATCGAGGCTGACGATCACCACGGCATCGCCCAGGAATACCTGGACGAAGGTGATGTCGCCGGTGGGTTCGACCGTGTAGACGACACCGGGGACCGTGCCCGGCGTCTCGGCCTGGTGGAGCCGGACGGTGCTGTGGCGGGCGCCGAGCACCACCTTGCTGGTGGTTGAGCCGAGCGCCTTGCGGGCGTTCTTCGGCGACAGCGGCATTTCCCAGCCCTCGGGGCTGCGCAGCGCGACGTCGGACCCGTGCGTGACGGCCTCGAGCGGGATCAGGCTCATGGCCGGGCTGCCGACGAAGCTCGCGACGAACATGTTGGCCGGATTGTCGAAGACGTTCTTCGGCGAGTCGTATTGCTGCAGGAAGCCGCCATTCATCACCGCCATCTTGTCGGCCATGGTGACGGCCTCGAGCTGGTCGTGGGTGACGTAGATGACCGTCGCCTGCAGGTCCTGGTGGAAGCGCTTCAGCTCGGTGCGCATCTGCACGCGCAGTTTGGCGTCGAGGTTGGAGAGCGGCTCGTCCATCAGGAACACGCGCGGATCGCGCACCAGGGCGCGGCCGAGCGCGACGCGCTGTTGCTGGCCGCCAGAAAGCTCGCGCGGCTTGCGCTCGAGCAGGTGGACGATGTCGAGCACCTTGGCGGCCGACATCACCTTGCGCTCGATTTCCGCCTTGGACAGCTTTCGCATCTGCAGCGGGAAGGCGAGGTTCTTGAACACCGACTTGTTCGGGTAGAGCGCGTAGTTCTGGAACACCATGGCGATGTCCCGGTCCTTCGGGTCGAGGTCGTTGACCAGCCGGCCGCCGATATGGATCTCGCCGCCTGTGATCTCGTTCAACCCCGCAACGAGGCTGAGGGTGGTGGTCTTGCCGCAGCCGGACGGCCCGACCAGGGCGACGAACTCGCCATCGGCGACGGTCAGCGACACGTGGTTGACGGCGTAGACATTGCCGTAGGACTTGACGACTTCGTTGAGGACGACTTCAGCCATCGGATATTCCTTTCGGTGCTTCAGGGAAGGGCGGTCAGGACTTGACCGCACCTTCGGTGAGCGCACGGACAAAGTATTTCTGCAGCACCAGGAACAGCACGACGACGGGCACGCTCATGATGAAGGACGCCGCCATCAGGCCGGGCCAGTCGGTGGCGTATTCGGCGAAGAAGCGCTGCAGGCCGACCGGAAGCGTCAGCATTTCCTTCGAGTTCAGGAAGGTCAGCGCATAGACGTACTCGTTCCACGCCATGATGAAGGCGTAGATCGCGGTGGCGATGATGCCGGGCGAGGACAGCGGCATCACGATGTGGAAGAACGCCTGGAAGCGGGTGGCGCCGTCGATCCGCGCCGCCTGCTCGAGCTGCGGCGGGATGTTGTCGTAGAAGCCCTTGAGCAGCCAGATCGACAGCGGCAGGCCGAAGGTCAGGTAGGTCAGGATCAGCGATCCATGCGTGTTGACCAGGCCGAGCCACTTCATCATCAGGAACAGCGGCATCAGGAAGACGACGGCCGGGAACATGTTGCGCAGCAGGACCGAGAAGAACAGGGCCTGCCGACCGGGGAAGCGGAAGCGCGAGAACGCATAGGCCGCCGGCACCGCCACGACGACGCCGAGGATCGTCGACAGGATCGAGACGTAGAGGCTGTTCCAGAAATACTGCAGGAACTCGTGGCCGATGGCGTTGTTCGGCGACAGGAGCCGCAGATAGTTCTCGAAGGTGACTTCCTCGGGCCACCATTGCGGCGGGTATTGCAGCGCGGCGAGCTGCGTCTTCAGCGAGGTGATGACCATCCAGGCCATCGGCAGCGCCGTGAAGATCAGCAGGAAGGCCAGGATTCCGCGTCCGGCCCAGCGCCACCAATCGATCGGCTTCTTCGAGCGGGCGCGGGTGGCGGGCATGGCGGCGGGTTTGGTTTCGGTCTGCGTGCTCATTCGGATTTCGCCTCGTCGCCACGCGTCAGCGCCTTCACGTAGAAGTAGCCGAGCAACATCATCACGATGAACAGGATCACGGAGTAGGCGGACGCCAGGCCGAAGCGGATGCGCCCGAACGCCAGCTGGTAGATCTGGGTGATCCAGATGTCGGTGGCGCCGGCCGGGCCGCCGCCGGTCATGATCCAGGGAATGATGAACGAGTTCAGGTTGGTCACGACCAGAAGCAGGATCGTCACCATCGACACGCCCTTCAGGTGCGGCATGGTCACGTGCCAGAAGCGCTGCCAGGCATTGGCGCCGTCCACCTGCGCCGCGCGCAAAAGCTGGTCGGGCACCGTCTGCAGGCCGGCGAGCAGCATGATCATCGCGAAGGAGAATTCCTTCCAGATGTTGACGACGATGATCGCCGGCAGCGCGGTGTAGATGTTGTCGAGGAAGTTGATCGGCCGGTCGGTGAAGCCGAACTGCACCGAGAGCGCGCCGATGACACCGAAGTCGGAGTGGTAGAGCCACTTCCAGACATAAGAGGCGGCGACGGCGCTGATCACATAGGGCACCAGCAGCACGGCGCGCAGCACGCCGCGGCCGACGAATTCGCGGTTCAGCGCCAGCGCGGCGCCGAGGCCGAGCACATAGGCGAAGAACGTCGAGAAAACGGTCCAGATCAGCGTGTTGTAGGTGACGTCCCGAAAGCTCTTCGAGGTCAGGATCGTCCAGTAATTGTCGAATCCGACGAAGATCTTCTGGTCCATCGCCAGATTGGCGGGCGTTTTGAAGAAGCTCAGCTCGACCGTGTAGTAGATCGGATAGGCGATCACGAGCGCCATGACGATCAAGGCGGGCGCGATATAGGCGTAGTCGTTGCGGTTCTGCACGATGCGCCGGAGCAGGCCGGGCCTGCGGCGGCGGGACGAAGCAGGCACGGCTCCGCCTTGATGAGCGACGTCAATCGTCATCCGGGTCTTCCTCTCGGGGGGATGGGGATCGGCCGCCGCGCCGGCGGCCGATCGGCATTACAGCGACGGCGACTACATGCCGTCGAGCAGCTCCTGGACCTTCTGCGCCGCGTCATCGGCGGCCTGGTCTACGGTCATCTTGCCGGTCAGTGCGTTCTGCAGCATGTCCGGGACGATGATGTTCATGATTTCCGCCTGCTCGGGGATGACCGGGAAGGGGATACCGCTCGGCAGCATCGAGGTCGTCACGTCGAGGAACTTGATCGTGTCGAGCCGTTCCTTCATCCACTTGGTGGTGAAGCCGTCGAGGTGGCCGGGATTGGAGCCGACCCAGGCGAGCTTGGTCGACCATTCCGGGCCGGTCGAGAAGCAGATGAAGGCGCGCGCGGCGTCGACATCGAGGCCGCCTTCGACCAGGTCCGGCGCGAACATGTGGACGTTCGAGCCACCGAACACGACCGCGCGGCGGGCCGGGCCTTCCGGCAGCAGGCCGTAGCGCATGTTCGAGACCACGGCTTCGGCCGCCGCCTTGTCGGCGCCGGTCGCCTTGCTGGCGAGATCGACCATCTTGGCGTATTCGGCCGGGTGGGCGATCATCATTGCCAGCTGGCCGGCGATGAACGGGTTCTGGTTCTCGTTCTGGGTGTTGGTCAGCGCCGAGGCCGGAACCGACTTGTCGCGGACATACATGTCATAGGCGGCCTGCAACGCGGCCTTGGAGCCGGCATTGTTGAGTTCCACCGTCTTGTAGGTCGGCTCGGCCGAGGTCTCGTCGAGGGCGCCGCCGCCATAGGCCCAGAGCTGCGGCATGAAGCGGAACGGCGTGTTGCCGGCGTTCTGGCGCGCCACCAGGCCGTAGCCGTTGACGCCGAGCTTGTCCTTGATCTGCTTCGAATACTTGACGACGTCATCCCAGGTCGCCGGCGGCTTTTCCGGATCCAGTCCCGCGTCGGCGAAGATCTTGGCGTTCCAGATGAAACCCATCGTCTCGTTGTTGGTCGGGATGCCGTAGGTCTTGCCGTCATAGGTGACGGACTTCATCGCGCCGGGCCAGAAGTCGTTGGTCTCGTAGCCGACATCCTCGGGCTTCAGCTCGCTGAGCTGGCCCTTGGCGGCGAATTCGACGCCCCAGAGGATCGGGAACTTGGCGACCATCGGCGCCGCGTTGCCGAGCGCCGCGGTGCGCACCTTGTTGAGCATGTCGTTGTAGTCGAGGCTCTGCGCGTTGGTCTCGATGTTCGGATAGGCCTTCTTCCAGGCCGCCCAGAACTCCGCGTCCATCTTGTGGTCGATCTCGGGCTGGGCCTGGGTCGGGCCGACCCACCAATAGGTCAGGCGGCCCTTGTAGTCGTTCGGGACGACCTTGCCGCATTCCGCCGCCGTGTCGAACTCCGCCGTGCCGGCGATCGACTTGACGTAGTCGGGCGACCATTTGGAGAGATCGACATTGGCGGCGAAGCCCGCGCCGGGGCTGGCGATGAACGTGGTCGCCAGCAGCGCCGCGGCCGAGCGGCTCAGGAATTTCCGGGCATGCAGGCATGCGGACGCATTCTTGCGGTGAAGCAAGTCGGGCATCGAGAAACCTCCCTGTGAAATGTCCCGGTGCGCGGATCTTTCTTCGATCTCTTCCCGAAACTAGAGGGGACGCTAACGTTGTTCTTCGAGCCCTGTCAACACCCTTGACCGCAACGCATTGCGGCTGAAGTTATGTTGTTAGGTTCGCACTTGCAGCATTTCCATGGCCGATGTCGACGCTGCCGCAGCGGCACGGAAAGCCCGCTTGCCGGCGTCAGGAGCGCGGCATCTTGCGGCCGATTTCCTGCGCCGCCGCCTTCAGCGCCTGGCGCATGCGGATGCGAAAAGCTTCGTCCCGTTCGGCGAGGAAGGGCACGCTGAGGGCGCCGAGAAAACGACCGCCGGCTTCGAACACCGGCACGGCGATGGCGTGCACGCGGGCATTGTGCTCGCCGTGGTCATTGGCGAATCCGAGCTTGCGGACGCGCGTCAGTTCGCCCGCCAGGCGGTGCGGATCGGCGATGGTGCGCGGCGTGTAGCGGATGAACGGCGCCTCCAGCAAACGAGCCAGTTCCTCGGCCGGCATATGCGCCATGATCACCTTGCTGGCGGCGCCGGCATGCAGCGGATAGCGCGAGGCGAGGGCCGGCGCGAAGGTGGAGCTGGAGGCGCTGATCGTCGACGCGATCACGTTGGCCTGGTCGCCGTCGCGGACCGAGAGCTTGATCGGTTCGCCGCTGGCGTCGCTCAGCCGCTGCATCACCGGCGTGGCGATCTGCGTGAGGTCGGCGCTCTGCGGCTCGGTGCGGACATGGGCGGCGAGCGAGACCAGCCGGTGGCCGAGCACGTAGCTGCCGTCGAAGGTGCGGCGCACGACCTTGCGAGCCAGAAGCGAGTTCAGGATCCGGTAGACCGTGCTGCGCGGAACCGCGAGCGCCTCGACCAGCGCCGGCGCGGCGAGGCCGTCGGGGGCGCGCTCCAGCGCGTCGAGCAGATCGAAGGTCCTGTCGATGACCGGAACGCCGTTCCGGGTCCGCGCTTCTGTCATCGCCGCCGTCCTCCCGTGCTAGCGATAACATCTCCCGGCACGGTGATGAAGTTCATATTTGGGACGAGGTCTCATACGTCAGGCGAGCGCGGAGAGCGTTGGAAGCAGGCTCTGCCAGGGCGGATTGCCAACCGGCCCGGTCGAGGCGCGGCGCACGATTTCGGCGGCGAGCGCGACCCGCACCGGGGCGCGCGCGCGGTTTTCCGGCAGCGCCAGCCGGTCGGCGATACAGCGGACCATGGCGGCGCCCATTTCCACCTGCGGCGTCCGTACCGTGGTCAGGTGTGGCGAGATCTGGGTGGCGCAGGCGAAGTCGTTATAGCCGACCACCGAGACGTCCTCGGGAATGCGCAGCCCCATCCGGAGCAGTTCGGAAACCGCGCTGACCGCGATGCCGTCATGCGCGCAGAACAGCAC
>JAEWAD010000092.1 GCA_023391905.1 Pseudomonadota bacterium
TCGACGATGTCGGCGATGTGCTCCGCCGTGAAGACCTGCCCGGTCCAGGCGCCGTAGCCGGTGTGGTTGGAGAACTGCACCGTGTGGACCGGCCACACCTCCACGCCGAGGCGCTGCATGGGGAAGGTGGCGGAGGAATTACCCACGTGACCGTAGGCGACGTGCGACTGGATCGAGAGAATGTTCATCCGTCGTCCCGGGCGGGAGAGGCAGCGGCGAGGAACCGACAACCGATCCGGCGATCGCCGATCGGTCCTAGGTAGTCCCCCGCCGCGCGGCGGCGGTCAAGGGGCAGCAGCGGCCGGTGCTGGAAATGCTGCACTCACCGTGCATAACACATGATCCGCCAGGGCAACGCACGGCCGGTGCCCCTCCGGCCGCCGGAGCTCGCCCCACCCGACGGCAGTCCATGACCCTCGATCAGTTCGTCCACAACGTTCTCGAATTCGTTCGCGCCCATGCGGCGTGGGCGCCGTTCCTCGTGGCGGCCCTCACCTTCGCCGAATCGCTGGCAGTCATCTCGTTCGTGGTCCCCGCGACGGTCATCCTGGTCGGCATCGGCGGGCTGGTCGGCGCGAGCGGTATCGGCTTCTGGCCGGTGTGGGCCGGCGCCGTCGCCGGTGCCGTTCTCGGCGACTGGCTGTCCTACGGGGTCGGCCGCTACCTGCAGGATGGCATCGACCGCACCTGGCCGTTCTCGCGCTATCCGCACTTCGTGCGTCATGCCGAGGCGTTCACCCGGCGCTGGGGAGTATGGAGCGTCTTCATCGGCCGCTTTTCAGGGCCGCTGCGGGCCTTCGTGCCGCTGGCGGCCGGCGTCTTCGACCTGCCGTTCTGGACCTTCCAGGCCGCCAACATCTCCTCGGCCCTCATCTGGGCCTTCATTCTGCTCGCGCCAGGCGAGGCGCTCAGCTGGCTGACCCCCTGACTGCTCCACGCGCGCGCCGGAACGAAAAACGCGGCGCCGAACGGGCGCCGCGTCGTGCCTCTCGAAGGCGGAACGTCTCAGTTCCGCGACTTGTCGACGAGCGCCTTGGCCTTGATCCACGGCATCATGTCGCGCAGGCGGGCACCGACCTCCTCGATCGGGTGCTGGGCGAGGCGGGCGCGGGTCGCCTTGAACGAGGTCTGGTTGACCTTGTTCTCGAGCATCCAGTTGCGGGTGAAGACGCCCGTCTGGATGTCGTTCAGCACGCGCTTCATCTCCGCCTTGGTCTCGGGCGTGATGATTCGCGGTCCCGTGACGTACTCGCCGTACTCGGCCGTGTTGGAGATCGAGTAGTTCATATTGGCGATGCCGCCCTCATAGATGAGGTCGACGATGAGCTTCACTTCGTGCAGGCACTCGAAATAGGCCATTTCCGGCGCATAGCCGGCCTCGACCAGCGTCTCGAAGCCGGCGCGGATCAGCTCGACCAGACCGCCGCAGAGAACAGCCTGCTCGCCGAACAGGTCGGTCTCGCACTCTTCCTTGAAGGTCGTCTCGATGATGCCCGAACGGCCGCCGCCGACGCCGCAGGCGTAGGAGAGCGCCAGGTCGAGCGCGTTGCCCGAGGCGTCCTGCGAGATGGCGACCAGGCACGGCACGCCGCCGCCCTTCTGGTATTCGCCGCGGACGGTGTGGCCCGGGCCCTTCGGGGCGATCATGACGACGTCGACGGTCTTCTTCGGCTCGATCAGGCCGAAATGGACGTTGAGGCCGTGCGCGAAGGCGATCGCGGCGCCGTCACGGATGTTGGCGGCGATCTCGTCGCGGTAGATGTCGGCCTGCAGCTCGTCCGGAGCGGCCATCATCATCAGGTCGGCCCAGGCGGCGGCTTCCGCAACCGTCATGACCTTGAAGCCGTCGGCCTCGGCCTTCTTGACCGTCGCCGAACCGGCGCGCAGCGCGATGACAACGTCCTTGGCGCCCGAATCCTTGAGGTTCAGCGCATGGGCGCGGCCCTGCGAGCCGTAGCCGATGATCGCGACCTTCTTGGACTTGATCAGGTTGAGATCGGCATCGCGATCGTAATAAACGCGCATTGGGGTGTCCTTTCTATCCCGTCCGTTCGTTTCCCGCGCCGGTCCTCTCACGGGCCGGTCCGGTATCTTCTTCCCGGCCATGGAGCCGGAAGAATTCGTCAATCGCCTGCGCCGCGCGTGCGGCCGGCGCCTCGCCATCGAGGCTGTCGCCGAGCAGCAGGCGCACATGCATGTCGCGCACGATCAGGCCATACAGCGTGCGATAGGCCTCGCGCGTGTCGGCGAAGTCAAGCAGCCCTTCCCGCCGGCCGCTCTCCAGCAGCGCCGAGAGCCGCGTCTCGATCGGCTTGCGGCCATGCTCGCGCAACAGCAGGCCGAGATCGGCCTCGCCGCGCCGCGCCTGCCCGATCGCCAGCCGGTTCAGGGCGAGCGAAACGTCGCCCGCGAGCACCTGGAGCAGGCTGACGGCGATTCCCTCGAGCCGCGACCGCAGCGCGGCGCGGCCATTTGCGCCCGGCCCGGCGGCCTCGGCCTTCACCTTGCTCGACTGGAAGGTGATCATCGCCGCGAGCAACCCGTCGCGGTCGCCGAACCACTTGTAGAGGCTTTCCTTGGAGCAGTTGGCGGCGCGCGCCACGCCGGCCGTCGTCAGCGCCCGCTCGCCGCCCTCGACCAGCAGGCCGAGCGCGCTTTCCAGAACGGCGTTCTGGCGCGGCGTGTAGGCCTCGTTGCCGGTTGCGATGATTTCGGTGGAAGCCAAGCGGAGCGGTCTCTCGTCTACGGGCGGCTGCGTCGCACCGGCTGCCGGCGCAGCGATGCGGCGCGCCATGCTGCAGTGCAGCGTACCGTACGGTACGGTTCCGATGCAATATCGGAAGCCTCGGAGCCGGTCAAGCCGCCAGCCGGTTGAAACACTGGAAACCGAAAGCATCGCCGCCGGAGGTGGACCGACACCGGGCCAGGCATGGCAAATCGGCGGCCAGCGCCTATCTTGGTTGCCAAAGCGGCGCGCCCCTGTTGCGCCCCAATGGAGAAGTCCCGTGAAGAAGAAGATCGGTTTCCTGTCCTTCGGTCACTATCAGGCGGCGCCCGGCTCGCTCGCCCGCACGGCGCAGGATTCCCTGCTGCAGGCGATCGATCTCGCCGTCGCGGCCGAGGAGATCGGCATCGACGGCGCGTTCTTCCGCGTCCATCATTTCGCCCGCCAGGCTGCCTCCCCCTTCCCGCTGCTCGCGGCGATCGCGGCGCGCACCAAGCGGATCGAATTCGGCACCGGCGTCGTCGACATGCGCTACGAGAACCCGCTCTACATGGCCGAGGAAGCTGCGGCGACCGACCTGATCGGCAATGGCCGGCTGCAGCTCGGCATCAGCCGCGGCTCGCCCGAGCCGGCGGAGCGTGGCTGGGAGGCCTTCGGCTATGATTCCGGCGAGGATCTCACCGGCGCGGATCTGGCGCGCGTGCACACCGAGATGTTCCGGCTCGCGATCCGCGGTGTCGGCATTGCCAAGGCCGACACCAAGATGACCGGCATGGTCGGCAAGCTGGCGATCCAGCCGCAGTCGCCCGGCCTGCCGGAGCGCATCTGGTGGGGCGCCGCCTCGCGCAAGACCGCGATCTGGACGGCCGAACAGGGCATGAACCTGATGAGCTCGACGCTGCTTCTGGAAGACACGGGCGTGCCGTTCAGCGAGCTGCAGGCCGAGCAGATCCAGGTGTTCCGCGAGGCCTGGGCCAAGGCGGGCTGGAAGCACCAGCCCCGCGTCTCGGTCTCGCGCAGCGTGCTGCCGATCACCGACGACACGGACCGGATGTATTTCGGCTCGCGCGACGGCTCGGACCAGGACCAGGTCGGCTATCTCGACAACAGCATTGCCCGCTTCGGCAAGAGCTATGTCGGCGATCCCGACGTGATCGCCGCCGAACTCGCCAAGGACCAGGCCGTGCGCGAGGCCGACACGCTGCTCCTGACCGTGCCCAACCAGCTCGGCGTCGAGTTCAACGCCAAGATGCTGAAGACCATCGCCGACCACATCGCGCCGGCGATCGGCTGGTCGCGGGCGGAACTGGAAGTCGCCTAGGACGATCCCCGACCTCTCCCCCTCGTGGGAGAGGTCGGCATGCATCCCGGCAAGGATAGCCTCCCCTCGCCTAGCCGGCCATCAGCCGGTCGAAGACAGAGGCCGCATCCTCGACCTCGACCAGCTTCTTGCCTTGGATCACCCACACCCGTGTTGCCACGGCCTGGACGAAGGCCCGGTCATGGCTGACGAGCAGACAGGCGGCGCCGTGCTCGATCAGCTCGCCCTCGAGCATGTCCTGTCCGTCGATATCGAGGTGGTTCGTCGGCTCGTCCAGCAGATAGAAATTGGGGCGAGCCAGCCGCAATAGCAGCATCGCGAGCCTGGCCCGCTGCCCGCCCGAGAGCCGGGCAAGCGGTGCGACCTGGGCGTCGATGTCGATCCCCGCCCCGGCGAGCTGGGCCCGCGCCTGCGGGTCGGTCAGGGCGCTGCTCCGCTTCACGGCATCCCAGGGCGTCCGGAACCCGTCGAGCTGCGACAACGCCTGATCGGAATGGCCGGCCTCGAGGCTCGCCGCGCCGCGGATCTTCGGATCGCCCCCGGCAAGCGCCGCCCGTAGCCTTTCGACCAATCGCGTCTTGCCGGTTCCGTTGGCGCCGAGCAGCGCGACCCGGTCGCCCTTCTCGATCCAGAGCCGGCCCGTGCGAAACAGCAGCCTTCCGTCGGGCGTCGCGATCTCGGCGTCGTCGATCGTCACCAGCGCCCTGGCGTGCGTGCCGCTGTTGCTCAGGCGGATCGAGCCGGCCGAACGCTCCTGATGCGCGGGGCGCGCCCGCTCCTCCAGCTGGTCGGCCCGCTCGGAAAGCTGCCGGGTCTTGACCACCAGCAGGTCGGAGCCGCTGTTGATGCCGATATTCTTGAGCTTGGCCGCCTGCTGCCGCAGCGCCCGGACCTTGCGCATGTCGTTCTCATACTGCCGGTCCCGCGCCGCGTCGCGCTCGTCGAGCGTCAAGCGTGCGCGGGCATAGGCGAGGGAAAAATCCTCGCTTTCCTCGGGGCGCAGGAACAGCGTGCGGTTGGTCACGTCGTCGAGGAAGGCGCGATCATGGCTCGCCGCGACGACGGCGCAGTCGCGCGGCAAGGCAGCGAGGAACCGCTCCAGCACGCCGATGCGGCCGATATCGAGATGGTTGGTCGGCTCGTCGAGGAGCAGCAAATCGGGCTCGACCACGGCCGCCCTCGCAAGCAGCATGGTCCGCTGCCAGCCGCCGGACAGGCTGTGCACGGCACGATCGCGCAGGGCCTCGTCGACCGCGAGATCATCGAGCAGGACATCGACCCGCCAGCTCTCGGTCTCGGCGACTTCCGGGGCCAGCGCATCGCGCACGGCGTCGTGGAAGCTGAGCGGCAGCAGGCGTTCCGGCGGCTCCTGCGGGGCGAAGGCGACGACCAGCGCCCGCATCCGCGTCACGGTTCCGCCCGTCGCCTCCTCCGTGCCGGCCAGGATGCGAAGCAGCGAGGATTTTCCCCGGCCATTGGCGGCGACGAGGCCGAGCCGGTCGCCCTTGGCGACGGAGAAGCTGAGGTCTTTGAAAAGAGAACGGGTGCGCGTGAGCGAAAGGTCTTTGACGGCGAGAAGGGACATCTGGGTCTCATGAGGTCAGGCAGGCACGACGGAGCGTGCCGAAAAGGCTGACGACGAGACGACGATGCGTTCCCTTGTCAGCCCCGCGGGATAAGGCGCGGGGCGAAGACAGGCCCTCGGGTCCTGTCATGGAAGCGGCGATGCAGCACCGGCTTCCCCTTCTCTGTTGATCCGATACCGCAGGACCGTAACAACCCGGGCTTGCGGAGACAAGGGCCGCCCCTCGGGCCGACGGGGAGCCGCCAACGAAAAGGGCCGGATCCTGCGATCCGGCCCTTTCTTTTCATTTCGGCAATGCCAACCGCGCTCAGGTCGCGGCCGGGCCGCGCGTGATGGCGGCGACGCCGGTGCGCGAGACTTCCACCAGGCCGAGCGGCTGCATCAGCAGGATGAACTGGTCGAGCTTGTCGGTGCGGCCGGTCAGCTCGAACACGAAGCTCTCCGTCGTCGCGTCGATGACGCGGGCGCGGAAGGCGTCGGCGAGGCGCAGCGCCTCGACCCGGTCGTCGCCGGCGCCGCGCACCTTGATCAGGAGCAGCTCGCGCTCGATCGCCTTGCCGGTCACGGTCAGGTCGATGACGCGGTGCACCGGCACCATGCGCTCGAGCTGCGCCTTGATCTGCTCGATCACCTGGGCCGAGCCGGTGGTGACGACGGTGATGCGCGAGCGATGCTTCTCGTGCTCGGTCTCCGAGACGGTGAGGCTCTCGATGTTGTAGCCACGCCCCGAGAACAGGCCGATGACGCGGGCTAGGACGCCCGGCTCGTTGTCGACGAGCACCGAAAGCGTGTGCTGCTCGGTCTTATCCTTGCCTTCCTTGATCGCGTAGACGGATCCGGGCTGCATTTTCTTCTCCAAAAATTCGGTCGCCATCCGCTTCTAACGAACGCTCGCCGTCATCCCCGCGAAAGCGGGGATCCATTCGGCCGTGACGGTCCCCGGCCGATGGATCCCGGGCCTCGGCTCGCGCTTCGCCCGGGATGACGA
>JAEWAD010000131.1 GCA_023391905.1 Pseudomonadota bacterium
GAACCTGACCGAGCCGCAATCGGGCTCGGACCTCTCGGGCATCCGCACCCGCGCCGAGCCTGCCGGCGACGGCAGCTACCGGGTCTTCGGCCAGAAGATCTTCATCACCTATGGCGAGCACGACCTGACGGAGAACATCGTCCACCTCGTGCTCGCGCGACTTCCGGGAGCCCCCGAGGGTACCCGCGGCATCTCGCTTTTCCTGGTGCCGAAATTCCTGGTCAATCCCGATGGCTCGCTCGGCGAGCGCAACGACCTCGTCTGCGTCGGACTGGAGCACAAGCTCGGCCTGCACGGCTCGCCGACCTGCACCATGGCGTTTGGCGAGGCGGGCGGCGCGATCGGCTATCTGATCGGCGAGGAGAACCGTGGCCTGAACTGCATGTTCACCATGATGAACAACACCCGCCTCGCGGTTGGCATCCAGGGCGTCGGCGTCGCCGAGCGCGCCTACCAGAAGGCCCGCGCCTTCGCCGCCGAGCGCCGCCAGGGACGCGCCGACCCGGCCGTCAAGGAACCGTCGCCGATCCTCGCCCATCCCGATGTCCAGCGCATGCTGCTGACCATGAAGGCGCAGACGGCGGCGGCGCGCGGCATCTGCTACCGGGCGGCGGCCGCCATCGACCGCAGCGAGCACGCCGGGGACGAGGCAGAGCGACGGCGCGCGCTGGCGATCGCCTCGCTGCTGACGCCGATCGCCAAGTCGTTCGCCACCGACACCGGCGTCGACGTCGCGTCGCTCGGCGTCCAGGTGCATGGCGGCATGGGCTATATCGAGGAGACGGGCGCCGCCCAGTATTACCGCGATGCCCGCATCGCCCCGATCTACGAGGGCACCAACGGCATCCAGGCGATCGATCTGGTCACCCGCAAGATCGGCCAGGAGGACGGCGCCGTCGTCGCAGCGCTCATCGCCGAGATGGAGACGGTGCTCGCGGCATCGACCACGGAAGCCGACAATCGTCACCTGCGTGCCGCCGTGGAAATCCTCCGCGCCACGACCCGCCACCTCCTGGACGGGATGGCCGGCGGGCGGCGCGACGAGGTCCTGGCGTCGGCGACACCCTATATCCGGCTGTTCGCCCTGACGCTCGGCGGCATCGAACTGCTGAAGCTGGCCAACGCAGCCGACGATGCGGCGCCCGCCCGCCGGCTGCTGTCGCGCTTCTTCAACGCGACGCTCGCCAGCACCATCCCGGGCCTTGGCCAGTCGATCCTGAACGGCGCGCCCCTGACGCCGGCCGAGGCGGACGTCGCCTTGGGCTGAACGCCCGCCTTGCTTGCCTGCCAAGCGAAAAGAGCCCGCCATCCCTCAAGGGAGGCGGGCCCGAACTTTTTCATTCGACGCCACGCGCTGCCGTGTGGCGGCATGCGATCCGACTTACGACGCCTTGTGGGCGAAGACCTGGATCTCGACCTTGAGCGCCGGATCGGCGAGCTTGGCCTCGACGGTGGCGCGGGCCGGCGCCGAGCCGGGGGCGAGCCACTTGTCCCAGACGGCGTTCATGGCGTCGAAATCGCCGATGTCCGGCAGCCAGATATAGGCGTAGAGGGCATCGGCCTTGGAGACGCCGGCATCGGCCAGCAGGCGGTCGATCTTCGCCAGGACGTCGGCGGTCTGGCCGGCGACGTCGAGCGTCTTGTCGTCGGCGACCTGGCCGGAGACGACGACCATCGAGCCGGTGGCGGGCCAGGTGACGACGCCGCTCATGCGCTGGTTCTGGTGCAGGCGAGTGATCATGAGATGTCCTCTCTCGTTCGAGAATCGTTCGGGGTGGGTGATGGAGAAGGCCGAACTATCCACGGCCGGGCCGCGCGCGGCAACCGGCGCTGGCCTTCGTTGCGGAAAGTCTGTTGGGCTCGGGTTGAGCGGCACCCCAAAGCTCGCAAGCGCGCCCTTGCCTGCACTCAGATTTCGCTATAGACGAACTTTGTTCGCATATCGTGAATCGGAGGGGAATGTCGTGCGTCTCGATGGCGGAACCGGCTCAGCTATATCTCAAAGTCCGTACTGGTGGGAGGCCCGCGACCGCGGCACCGACCAGCCGCTGCCGTCCGGCCCCGTTGATGTCGCGGTCATCGGCTCCGGCTATACCGGCCTGAACGCCGCGCTTCGGCTCGCCCGTGCCGGCACCAAGGTGCTGGTCGTGGAGGCGGGTGATCTCGGCGAGGGCGGCAGCACGCGCAACGGCGGCATGGTCTCCGGCACGCTCAAGGTCTCGCATCCACAGCTGGTCAAGACCTACGGCAAGGAACGGGCCGACCGGATCTTCTTCGAGGCGCAGAATTCGGTCCTGTTTCTCGAGAAGCAGATCGCCGACAACGCGATCGACTGCGGCTACCAACGCCACGGCATGTATTTCGCCGCCTATGCGCCGAAGCACTATGACGACCTGGCGGTCGAGGCCGAGCAGTTGGACGCGCTCGGCGTCGAGACGCGCATGGTCTCCCGCGCCGACCAGAAGCGCGAGTTGAACTCCGCCCTCTATTTCGGCGGACGCATCACGACCTTCGCCGGCGGACTGCATCCGGCGCGCTATCACGCCGGGCTGGTGCGCGCCTGCCGCGACGCCGGCGTGCAGTTCGTCACGCGCTGCCGCGTCGAGACAATGAAAAAGGAAGGCGGGCGCTTCGTGCTCTCGACGGCGAAGGGCACCATCCGCGCCGAGCGGCTGGTCGTCGCGACCAACGCCTATACCGATGGCGGCCTGTCCTGGTTCAGGCGCCGCGTCATTCCGATCGGCAGCTACATCATCGCGACCGAGGAACTCGATCCCGAGCGTCTCAAGGCGCTGATCCCGGGCAAGCGCATGATCCAGGACACCAAGCGCAACCTCTACTACTATCGCCTGTCGCCGGACGGCCGCCGCATGATCTTCGGCGGACGCACCAGCTTCCGGCCAATCAGCGTGCTGGAGAGCGCGCGCCGGCTGCGCCTGTCCATGGCCGAGGTGTTCCCGAGCCTCGCCAATGTCGGCGTCACGCACAGCTGGACCGGCAACGTCGCGTTCACCTTCGACTCGCTGCCGCATCTCGGCTCGAAGGACGGCGTCCACTACGCGCTCGGCTGCTGCGGCCAGGGCGTCGCGCTGATGAGCCATTTCGGCCATTGCCTCGCCGGCGACATCCTCGGCACCGGCGAGACCAGCGCCTTCGCCTTCAATCCGATCAAGACCGTCCCCGGCTACACCGGCAATCCGTGGTTCATTCCCGTCATCGGCGAATATTACCGCTTCCTGGACTGGCTCGACCGCCCTTCCCGCTCCTGATCCCATCGAAAGGTTCAACATGATCCGCTTCGCCAATCCGCCGGCAGCCCCGCAGCCGCCGAGCCGCTATTCGCAGGTCGCGGTCGCGCCCGCCAACGCCGAATATGTCTTCCTGTCCGGCCAGGTCGGCCTCAACGATGACGGCAGCATCGCCGAAGGCGCAACGCGCCAGGCCGAGCTGACCTGGAAGCACATCGAGACGCTGCTCGCTTCCGAAGGCCTGACGCTCGCCGACGTCGTCAAGGTGACCGGCTACCTGACCAGCGCCGACGATGTCGGCGCCTACAAGGAAGTGCGCGACCGGCTGATGCCCGAGCCGCCGCCGGCATCCACCGTCGTCAAAGTCTCGGGCTTCGTCGCCAAGGGCCTGCTGGTCGAGATCGACGTCGTCGCCGTCAAGCGCGCGTAAGGCTCAGGACGGTCGCGGCGTCATCACGAAGATCGCGACCGTCCGCTCGGTGGAGGAAGGGTTGAGGAAGGTGTGCAGGAGGCGCGGATCGAACGTCATCGAATCCCCGGCCTGCAGTTCGAAGCTCTCATTCTCCATCCGCACCACCAGCGTGCCGGAAACGACGTGGATGAACTCCTCCTCGGCGCGTAGCGAATAGAGCTTCTCGCCGCCGGTGCCGAGCGGCTCGATCTCGGTCCAGAGTGCCTGCAGGCGCGTGCTGTTGCTGGCGGTCAGCAGCGAATCCGACACCCCGGTGCCGCCGAAGGAGACCTTCGGCCGCTCGTCGGCGCGCACGACGGTCGAGATCGTCGAATTGAACAGATCGCCGATCGAGAGCCCCAGCGCGTCGCAGAGGCGAACCAGCGAGGCGACCGAGGGCGAGGTCTTGTCGTTCTCGATGTCGCTCAGAAAGCTCTTCGTCAGCTCGACCGTCTTGGCGACGCTTTCGAGCGTCAGGTTGAGCTGCCGGCGGCGCTCCTTGATCAGGCCGCCGAATTTCGGCGCCGGCTTCTGGGGCTTGCTGGCCGCGGGCGAAGTGTCCGTCTTCATCGGTAATCCTTGAACTCAGGGTGCATCACCCTCATACCGCATGTTCGCTAAAAACGAAATTAGTTGACTTATAGAGAAATCCGGGTAGGACAGTATAGATAAGGGGCAGGAGGAAATCTGCCCCGTTTCCAAGAGGGGAATTGTCGTGTCGAAGTCATTCAAGACCGGAATTTTGTGCGCCCTTGCGCTCGCCGCAGCAACGGCACCGTCCATTGCCGCCGATGCGCAGCCGTCTTTTGTTGGGGACAAGGTATTCACCGTCTGCACCGACGCGACCTTCCCGCCAATGGAGTTCTTCGAGAGCGCCGGCAACGCGGAACCGGTCGGCTTCGACATCGATCTCGCCAAGGCGCTGGCGACGCATTGGGGCGTTGAATCCCGTATCGTCGTCTCCGAGTTCACCGGCCTGCTCCCCGGCCTCGATGCCGGCCGCTGCGACGCCGTCATCAGCGGCATTCCGCTGACGCCGGAGCGCGTCGCCTCCTATCCGGGCATCCCCTATTTCTCCACCGCCGTCGTCGTCTTCGCGGCCGAGAAGTCGGATCTCGCCATCGCCGACGCCGCCGATCTCTCCGGCAAGACCGTCGCCGTCCAGGCCGGCACCAGCTACCTCGCCCGCCTCGAGAAGATCAACGAGACGCTCGCCAACGACGGCCGTCCCGCCATCCAGATCCAGACCTACCCGAAGCAGACCGACGTCATCCAGCAGGTGCTGGTCGGCCGTGCCGACGCGGCCGTCTCGCAGGATACGGAACTGGCTTACCGCAACCTGCAGAAGCCCGGCCAGTTCAAGACCATCTACGCCTTCCCCGACACCAGCGATTTCGCCGTGTTCGTCAAGCGCATCGACGGCGATGAAGCCGCCGTCAGCGCGGCCGTGGCCGCCCTCGTCAAGGAAGGCACGCTCGCCGAAGTCGCCAAGAAGTGGGGCACCTCGGTCGACAGCCTCGTTCCCGGCGTGAGCCAATAATCGCGGGCGGGGATGGAGATACGACATGGCCTTTGATAGCTCGGTCTTCTTCGGGGCGCTGTTCTCGACCGCGTTCCTGAACGGAGCCCTGGTCACGGTCTTTCTGGCACTGCTGTCGCATGGCGTCGGCATCCTGATTTCCATCCCCGCCGCCCTCTACATCAGCGGGCCACCCAGCCCGCTTCGCTGGCTCGTCAAGGGTGTCCTCGGCATCCTGCGCGGCGCCCCGACGCTGCTGCAGCTCCTGTTCGTCTGGAACGCGCTGCCGCAGTTCTTCCCGGTATTCCGCGAGCCCTGGTTCTCGCCCTTCCTGGCGGCCTGGATCGCGCTCAGCCTGAACGAGGCCGCCTACCAGACCGAGATCAACCGCGCCGCGCTCGGCGCCATCGATCCCGGCCAGAAGGCCGCCGGCGTCGCGCTCGGCATGACGCGGTTCCAGATCCTGCGCAAGATCCTGCTGCCGCAGGCGGTGCGCGTCGCCCTGCCCTCGACCGCGAACGAGTTCATCACGCTCCTGAAGATCACCTCGCTCGCCTCGGTCATCTCGCTCTCCGAGCTGATGAGCGTCACCTCGCGCGCCGTGGCGACCACGTTCCAGTTCACCGAGTACTACGCCGCCGCGCTCGTCTACTACCTGGTCATGGTCTACGTGCTGGTCTTCCTGCAGTCGCGGCTCGAGCGTCGCCTCGTCTGGAACACCTCCGCTGCCGAGGCCTCGCCCGGCATGCTGCAGAAGGCGATGGCCTTCTACCGCCGCTCCTGACCCTCATTTCGATTGGTGATCCTCGTGTCCGAAATGATCCGCGTCGAGAACATCAGCAAGCGCTACGGCGATTTCCTCGTGCTGGACAAGGTCAGCCTGTCCATCGCCAAGGGCGCCAAGGTCGTCATCTGCGGCCCCTCCGGGTCCGGCAAGTCGACCCTGATCCGCTGCATGAACTACCTCGCCCCGCATGACACCGGCGTCGTTTCGATCGACGGCGTCGAGCCGAAGAACCGCCGCGCCTGCGAGGCGGTCCGGCGTGAGGTCGGCATGGTGTTCCAGAACTTCAACCTGTTCCCGCACCTGACCATCCTCGAAAACTGCATCCTGGCGCCGATGATGACGCGCAAGCTGTCGCGCGCCGCGGCGACGGAGCGGGCGCACCAGTATCTGAAGCGCGTCCATATCGCCGAGCAGGCCAGCAAATATCCGTCGCAGCTGTCGGGCGGCCAGCAGCAGCGCGTCGCGATTGCCCGCGCGCTCTGCATGGAACCCAAGGCCATCCTGTTCGACGAGCCGACCTCGGCACTCGATCCCGAGATGGTCGGCGAAGTGCTCGACGTGATGGTCGAGCTCGCCGGCGACGGCATGACCATGGTCTGCGTGACGCACGAGATGGCCTTCGCCCGCAAGGTCGCCGACCAGATCGTCTTCATGGACAAGGGCCAGATCGTCGAGGTCGCGCCGCCCGAGCAGTTCTTCACCGCGGCGACGTCCGCCCGCGCCAAGACCTTCCTGTCGCAACTCCAGCACTAACCGCCCCCTGAATTTGGGATCGGGCCGCCCGGCGCCTCCTCGCGCCACGGCTTCGCTCGCCCCGAGCAAATGGAAACCGCTATGACCGAATTCGACTTCGACGCCGCGCGCAAGGATATGGGCCGCTGGTACTGGTGGGGCATCCCGACCTTCTTCCGCTGCGAGTGGAACGAGGATCCGGCCGCCAGCGACATCGCTCTGCTCGGCGTCCCGCACAGCTCCGGCAACGGCTCGACCGAGCGCGACCAGCATCTCGGCCCCCGCGCCGTCCGCCACGTCTCGGCCCAGTATCGCCGCAGCCATGGCCGCTTCGGCATCACGCCGTGGGATCTCGCCCGCATCAACGACGCCGGCGACGTGCCGCTGCCCGAGGCGATGGTCAACGACGTCTGCGTCGAGCACATCGAGGCCTATGCCCGCCGCTTCAACGATGTCGGCACGCGCCTCGTCTCGATGGGCGGCGACCACGGCATTACCGGCCCGCTGCTGAAGTCGGTCGCCGGCCCGCATTCGAAGCTGACCAACGGCCAGAAGGTGGCGCTGGTGCATTTCGATGCCCACACCGACAGCTACCGCCACATGCCGCATTGGCTCGGTAGCCGCCGCTCCTCGGCGCATTGGGCGAGCTACACGGTCGAGGAAGGCCATGTCGACGCCCATGCCTCGACCCAGATCGGCATTCGCCCGAATGTCGGCACACCCGGCTCGAAGAACACCAGCGAGGAGCTCGGCTACCGCATCATCGGCATGGACGAGATCGAGGAGATTGGCGTCCAGGGCGTGGTGAAGACGATGCGTGAGCGGATCGGTGACCTGCCGGTCTACGTCACCTTCGACCTGGACTCGCTCGATCCGGCCGACGCCCCCGGCGTGTCCAACCTCGAGCCCGGCTATCCCGGCATCCGCATCGGCGACGCCATGCGCATGCTGCAGGGCCTGCGCGGGCTGAACGTCGTCGGCGCCGACGTCGTCTGCATCATGCCGACCAAGGACAACCCGAACAACATCACCGCGATGAACGCGATGGTCGTGATGTTCGAGCTGCTGTCGCTGATGGCCGACTACAAGAAGAACCACGCCCCCGCGTAGTTCCTTCCCGCCCAGAACTCCCCTTCCCTGTCACGAGGACGCCCGATGAGCCTGCCCCTGAACGATCCCTCGCTCCTGCGGACCCAGTGCTACGTCAATGGCGTCTTCGTCGGCGAGGGCGAGACGCCCGTCACCAATCCGGCGACGGGCGCGGAGCTGGCGCGGGTGCCCGCCTTCAGCGCGCAGGAAGCGACCGAGGCCGTCGAGGCGGCTGAGCGCGCCTTCCGGCCGTGGGCGGCGCGCGTCGCCAAGGATCGCGCCAACATCCTGCGCCGCTGGTTCGACCTGATCGTCGAAAACCGCGACGACCTCGCGCTGATCCTGACCTCGGAACAGGGCAAGCCGCTCGCCGAGGCGAAGGGCGAGATCGACTACGCCGCGGCTTACGTCGAATTCTATGCCGAGGAGGCGAAGCGGATCGCCGGCGAGACGCTGCCGAGCCACCGCGCCGACGGCCGCATCCTGGTGCTGCGCCAGCCGACCGGCGTCGTCGCGGCGATCACACCGTGGAACTTCCCGGCCGCGATGATCACCCGCAAGGTCGGCCCGGCGATCGCCGCCGGCTGCACGGTCGTGCTGAAGCCGGCCGGCGAGACGCCGCTGACGGCGCTGGCGCTGGCGGAACTCGCCGCACGCGCGGGCCTGCCGGCGGGCGTCCTCAATGTCGTCACCGGTCCGGCGCGGCCGATCGGCGAGGTGCTGACCTCGCATCCGGCCATCCGCATCGTCGGCTTCACCGGTTCGACCGAGGTCGGCAAGCAGCTGATGCGGCAATCGGCCGGTACGGTGAAGAAGGTGGCGCTGGAGCTCGGCGGCAACGCCCCCTTCATCGTCTTCGACGACGCCGATCTCGACGCGGCGGTCGAGGGCGCGATCCTGTCGAAGTTCCGCAATGCCGGCCAGACCTGTGTCTGCACCAACCGCATCTATGTCCAGCGCGGCATCGAGGCGGCGTTCACCGAGAAGCTGGCCGCCGCCGTCGCGGCGCTCAGGGTCGGCGACGGAGCGAGCGAGAACGTCCAGCTCGGGCCACTGATCAACGAGAAGGCGGTCCAGAAGATCGAGGAGCACATCGCCGATGCGCTTTCGAAGGGCGCCCGCACGCTCGTCGGCGGCAAGCGCCATGCGCGCGGCGGCACCTTCTTCGAGCCGACGCTGCTCGCCGGCGTCACCGAGACCATGCAGGTGGCCGGCGAGGAGACCTTCGGCCCGCTGGCGCCGGTCTTCGTCTTCGACGAGGAGAGCGAGGTCATCGCGAAGGCGAACGACACCGAGTTCGGCCTCGCCGCCTATCTCTATACCCGCGACATCGGCCGGATCTTCCGCGTCGGCGAGGCGCTCGAATACGGCATGGTCGGCATCAATTCCGGCCTGATCTCGACCGAGCTGGCGCCGTTCGGCGGCGTCAAGGAGAGCGGCAACTCCCGCGAGGGCTCGCATCACGGCATCGAGGAATTCGTCGAGAAGAAATATCTTTTCGTCGGCGGCCTCGATCGCTGAGTCTCCCGGAAGAAACATCGAACTGAAACGGGCCCCAAAGGGCCCGTTTCGCGTTTCGATCGAGCCGGCTCAGATCGCCGGGATGAGGCCTTCGGCCTCGAGCGTGGTCCAGAGCTCCTCGGGAATGTCGCGCTCGAACCACTCGACATTGCCCTTCACCTGCGCCGCCGTCTTGGCGCCGATCACCACCACGGTGGAAGCCGGGTGGCGCAGCGGATACTGGATCGCGGCGGCCGGCAGCGGCACGTCGAAGCGGCGGCAAACGGCCTCGAGCTTGTCGACCTTGGCGAGGATGTCGGCCGGCGCGTCGACATAGTTGAACTTCTTGCGGCCCGAGGTCGATGCCAGGATGCCGGAATTGAAGACGCCGCCGATCACCAGGTCGACGTCGTGCTTCTTCGCCAGCGGCAGGAAGGTCTCGGCCGCGTCGCCGTCGAGCAGGGTGTAGCGACCGGCGAGCAAGCAGACGTCGAGATCAGCCTCCTGCATGGCGTCGCGGATCACCTGCCATTCGTTGACGCCGAGGCCGAAGCCGGCGATCAGGCCCGCCGCCTTCAGCTCGGTCAGCGCCTTGAAGCCGCCGCCCTTGGTCAGCGCGTTCCAGTGATGGTCGTGCAGCTCGCCATGCGTGACGCGGCCGATATCGTGCAGGAACAGGATGTCGAGACGGCCAAGTCCGGTGCGCTGGCGGCTATCGTCATAGGAACGCAGGATCGCGTCGTAGGAGTAGTCGAACACCTCGCGGAACGGCAGGCCGTTGCTCCAGCCGGAATCGAACTCGTTCTTCGGCGCTTCCGGCGGCAGCACGCGACCGGGACGGTCGAAGCTCATCAGGCGCCCGACCTTGGTCGAAACACGGAAGCTTTCCGGATCCTGCTCGCGCAGGAAATGGCCCATCAGGTGCTCCGAACGACCGAGGCCGTACATCGGCGCGCTGTCGAAATAGCGCAGGCCCGCATCCCAGGCGGCCTGCATCGCGCCCTCGGCGTCGGCAAGCGCGACCGGCGCATAGAGGCCGCCGAACGGCGCGGTGCCGAGGCCGAGCAGGGTCAGGTCGATGTTCGAGCGCTTGAGATGCTTCTTGTCAGAGGCTTTCACGATTCAACGTCCATGGTCAGAGTAGGAGCACGGGCCCCGCGCCGCTCCTCCGCGACGACGTCGTCCGCGGCAGAGCCGTCCGCATGGCCCGGCGCTGCGAATCGGTCCTCCCGAGAAGCATCGCGCCACCGAGAAGGGACACGAGAAGCGGAGCGGCGACAAGCGGGCTGATGACGTAGCGCCAGCCGATCCTCCCCGTCCGGCCGACATACCCCGCCCGCCCTGCCCTGTCGGGGACCGCCGCGGTTCGAGACGGGCCCACCAGATTCCGCTTGCACTCCGTATGAGATCGATCTCATATTGATGTGAGATCGATCTCATACGGAGTTTCCATGAAGCCGAAATCTGCCACGCTCCTGGATGTCGCCCGCGAAGCCGGCGTTTCCCGCGCCACGGTCGCCCGCGTCCTCAGCGCCGGTGGCTATGTCGGCGAAGAGACACGATTGCGGGTCGAGGAAGCGGTGCAGCGGACCGGCTACCGACCGAACGTGATGGCCCGCAGCCTGCGCACGCAGCGCACCTACACGATCGGCCACATCACGTCCGAATTCACACAGAACCCCTTCTTCGCGCATGTCGCGCGTTCGATCGAGCGCGAGGGGCTCGCCCATGGCTACAAGACCATCCTCTACAACCAGGACGGCAGCGACGCGCATGAGCGCGCCGGTGTCGAGCAGTTCATCGAGCGGCGGGTGGACGCCGTCATCTTCACCTACCCGCGGGCGCCCGAGAGCGTGGCGATGCTGCGCGCGGCCGCCATGCCGGTGGTGCAGATCGAGCGCGACCTGACGACGGACACGGATGCGGTGCTGGTCGACAACTATGCCGGCGCCACGGCGGGCATGGCGCATCTGCTGCAGCTCGGCCATCGCCGCATCGCCTTCATCGGCGGCGATCCCGATCTTCATCCCCGTTCCTGCCGCCGCCCACGCTCCGTCGAGGAGGAGCGGGTCGATGCCTATTGCGACGCCCTCCGCAGCGTCGGCGCCAGCGTCGACGAGCGCCTGATCCGGCTCGGCAAGTATTTCGAGCCCGACAATGGCATTAACATCGCCGGCTACCGCGCGATGAAATCGCTGCTGGAGTTGCCCGAGCGCCCGACCGCGATCTTCACGGGTTGCGACGTGCTCGCCGCCGGCGCCCTGCAGGCGCTCTACGAGGCCAATCTCCGCATTCCCGACGATATATCCGTCGTCGGATTCGACGACACCACGGCCCGCATCCTGGCCCCCCGACTGACCTCCGTGGCCCAGCCCATGGCCGAGCTCGGCAGGACAGCGCTGCAGCTCGCCCTGGCACAGATCGACGATCCCGACGGCGAACCCCAGACCATCATCCTGTCGCCGCACCTGGTCGTCCGCAACTCGACCGCTCCCCTCCACGGCTAGCGCCAACACGCCGCGGAGGGCCTCGACAGGCAAGGACCGATCAACGCGAACGAGAAGGAGCCGCCACTACCCCGCTTGATCTCCGAAGACCAAGAATAATCACCGTCTAGAGAAGGAAACGCTATGAAGTTGTTTGGCAATGCCCCACGCCGGGGCAGGGCACGGGTTTTTGCGCGCCTTGCTACCGCTGCTTTCATCAGTCTTTCACCGCTCGCCGCCCAGGCGCAGGAGGCGGTGAAGCTGAACTTCTGGGACATGATCTGGGGACCGCCGGAGTATATCGACTCGGCCAAGGATCTCGTCGCCCAGTTCAACAAGGAACACCCGAACATCCAGGTCGAATACCGGTCCGTTCCGTGGAACAACTGGTATCAGACCTTCGTCACGGCGATCAGCTCCGGCACGGCGCCGGACCTGTCGACCGGCGCCGGCTACCAGGCCGTGCAGCTCTACGACCAGGGTGCGATCCGGCCGATCGACGACGTGATCGAGGAACTCAAGGCGGACGGCGAGCTCGCCGACTTCCTGCCGAACACCGTCGACACGCTGCGCTATGACGACCACTATGTCGCGCTGCCCTGGGGCATCGACATCCGCGTCTGGTTCTACCGCAAGGACCTTCTGGAACAGGCTGGCCTGAAGGTTCCGACCACCTGGGAGGAACTGCGCGCCGCCGCCAAGGCCACCACCAAGGACGGCCGCTACGGCATCGTCGCCTCGGGCGACACCGGCGGGTCGCACTTCCTCTACAGCGCGCTCCTCAACAATGGCGGCGGCCTGTTCACCGCCGACCGCAAGCTCGACCTCCGCAACGAGCGCAACAAGGAGGCGTTCGACGCCCTCGCCGGCATGGTCGCCGACGGCTCCGTCAGCCCGGCCAGCACCGGCTACAACAGCGACGACCGCCGCGCCGCCTTCAACCGCGGCCAGGCCGCCTTCACGCTCGATGGCCCCGGCCTGATCGCCCAGGCCGGCGACCAGGCCGCCAATATCGGCGTCGTGCCGCCGCTCGCCGGCATGCATGGCGACAAGGGCACGATCTTCTGGGTCAACAACCTCATGGTCTACGAGCAGACCAAGCATCCGGAAGAGACGAAGACCTTCCTGAAGTGGTGGTCGAAGAACCAGCTGCCGCTCTGGACCAAGGGCCAGTCCGGCCAGCTGCCCACGCGCGCCTCGATCGCCGCCGACGACTACTTCACGAAGGACGAGGCGCGCTCCTTCGTGCTCGAGAACTACGTGCCGATCGGCAAGACGACCGCCACCAACGCGGCCGGCATCTTCCCCGCCCTCAACGACCTCGAAGGCGAAGGCGCCATGCAGGCCTTCGCGCAGGAGCTCTGGCAGGGCAAGCCCGTCGACCAGGTGGTCGACACG
>JAEWAD010000209.1 GCA_023391905.1 Pseudomonadota bacterium
CGTGCCGCCGACCCAGAAGGCGAAATCGCAATGCATGCGATGACGGCCGCGGGCGATCTTGTCGGCCAGCGCCTCGGGAGACGTGGTCGTCGGATTGGTGTTCGGCATCTCGAAGACGCCCGTCACGCCGCCGAGCACGGCAGCGCGCGAACCGGTCTCGAGATCTTCCTTCTGCTCGGCGCCCGGCTCGCGGAAATGCACCTGGGTATCGACGACGCCCGGCAATATATGCAGCCCGGTGCAGTCGATCACCTTGCCGGCGCGGCGCGGGTCGATGTCGCCGATCGCGGCGATTCGCCCGTCGCGCACCGCGACGTCATGGGTTCCGAGGCCGTCCTGATTGACGACTGTTCCGTTCCTGAAGAGATATTCGTAGGTTTCCGACATGGCCGCCCTCCCCATTCAAAACCTGATCCGTCGAACTCGGAAGACGGATTGCGTGCAACCGATTAAGGAAGGCGGAACAACTTCACAAGCGCATCCTCTGCATGGGAACCATGTCTATGCGTAATGGGTCATTTGCTCGCCTCGGCGATCGCGGCGTCGTTTTCATCGGCGGCCCGGAGGCCGAGAGCTTCCTCCAGAACATCGTCACGACCGACATGACGGGCGTCGACGCCAAGGGCTCCGGCTTCGGCGCCCTGCTCTCGCCGCAGGGCAAGATCCTGTTCGAATTCATCGTGCTGCGCGGTGCGGACGGCTATCTGTTCGACCTCCCGCGCGCGCTGGTCGCCGATTTCCTGAAGCGGATGACGCTCTACCGCCTGCGCGCCAAGGTCGAGATCGCCGACCGCAGCGAATCGAACGCCGTCTATGCCTTCTGGGGCTCCGACACAGCACCCGCGATCGACGGCGTCGTCGCCGCCGACCCGCGCCTCGCGGCGCTCGGCTATCGCGCGGTCGTCCCAGCCGACGCAGCGCTGGACGTCGCCGGCTATGACGCGGCGACGGAAGCCGACTACCACGCCTGGCGCACCGGCCTGACGGTGCCCGAGGGCGGCCGCGACTATCCGTTCGGCGATGCCTTCCCGCACGATGTCGACATGGACGATCTCGGCGGACTCGATTTCCGCAAGGGCTGCTATGTCGGCCAGGAGATCGTCTCGCGCATGGAACATCGCGGCACGGCGCGCCGTCGCGCCGTCGCGGTCCGGGGCGACGCCGCCCTCCCCCCGTCCGGCACGCCGATCGAGGCAGACGGCAAGCCGCTCGGCACGCTCGGCGGCTCGAACGCGGAAGCTGGCATCGGGCTGATCCGGCTCGACAGGACCAAGCGCGCGCTCGACCTCGGCCATGCCGTGACCGCCGGCGGCGTGCCGCTCACCATCACCCTGCCCGCCTTCGCCCGCTTCGGCTGGCCGGCCGGCGCCGACGAGGGGGACGGCACCGCATGAGCTCGCGCCCGGCCAAGCCGCGCGTCTGGCAGCGCATGCTGTCCGGCCGGCGCCTCGACCTCGCCGACCCGTCGCCCTTCGACATCGAGATCAGCGACATCGCCCACGGCCTCGCCCGCGTCGCACGCTGGAACGGCCAGACCCAGGGCGCGCATGCCTTCTCGGTCGCCCAGCATTCGGTGCTGGTCGAGCAGATCGCGGCGATGGCGAAGCCGTCGCTGTCCCCGGCCGAACGGCTGGCCGCGCTGCTGCACGATGCGCCGGAATATGTCGTCGGCGACATGATCTCGCCGTTCAAGGCGCTGGTCGGAGGCGAATACAAGATCGTCGAGGCCCGGCTGCAGGCGGCGATCCACCTGCGATTCGGGCTGCCGGCGGACCGGCCGGAGAGCCTCACCGACACGATCAAGGCGGCCGACCGCGTCGCCGCCTTCTTCGAGGCGACGGGGCTGGCCGGCTTCACCGACGCCGAAGCGGCGAAGTTCTTCGGGCGGCCGCGCGGCATCCGGCGGGAGCAACTGGCGCTGGAGCCCTGGACGACGGCGGAAGCGGAGCAGGCGTTCCTGCAGCGATTCGCGGCCCTGCACGACGCGGTGGCCGCCGACAGCATTTCGGCGTGACCCGGAAGGCGCGAACCACTACATAAGCGTCCCGGGCCCGCGACCGGCCGTCCGGCACACCGACAGGTGCAAGGAGAACAACAATGTCCCGCATTCACGTCTGCTCGCTCTCCCGCATCGGCGCCACCGTCGCGCAGACCGGAGCCAGCCACCTGGTGACGCTGATCAACGCCGGCACCCCGGTCGAGCGCCCGCTGGCGATTCCCGAGGAACGGCACCTCTTCCTCGCCTTCAACGACATCCTCGAGCCGATGGAAGGCATGACTCCGCCGGCCGAGGAGCACGTGACCCAGCTGCTCGACTTCGTCGAGGGCTGGAAGCCCGAGAAGCCGATCGTCATCCATTGCTTCGCCGGCATCAGCCGCTCGACCGCCGCCGCCTTCATCACCGTCTGCGCGCTGCGCCCGGAGCGCGACGAGGCCGAGATCGCCGCGCTGATCCGCTCCGGCTCGCCGTCCGCGACGCCGAACCTGCGCCTCGTCCGCCTCGCCGACGAAGTGCTCGGCCGGCGCGGTCGCATGGTCGGCGCGATCGAGGCGATCGGCCGCGGCCGCGATGCCTTCGAGGGCCATCCCTTCTCGCTCGACCTCGACCTGACGCGCTAGGCAAGGTCCGCCGCGCCGATCGCCGCAGCGACCGCGCACGCAATTGATTCAATATTTTCGTGTTGCAGCGCACTAAGAGCTTGATCTAGCTAGATGACGCGCCGGCTGCCGCCGGTCGTTGCGGGAGCGTGCGCAAAAATGGCGAAATGGGTCTACACCTTTGGTGGCGGAAGCGCCGAGGGTGACGGCGCGTTGAAGGACATTCTCGGGGCCAAGGGCGCGGGCCTCGCCGAGATGAGCGCGCTTGGCCTTCCGGTGCCGCCCGGCTTCACCATCTCGACCGAGATCTGCCGCCATTTCCTCGCCGGCAACGACGCGTTTCCGCCGGAGCTGGATCGCCAGGTCGCCAAGGCGCTCGACGGCATCGCCGCCGTCGCCGGCCACCGTTTCGGCGATCCCGAGCATCCGCTGCTGGTTTCCGTCCGCTCGGGCGCCGCCATCTCCATGCCCGGCATGATGGACACCGTCCTCAATCTCGGCCTCAACGACGAGACGGTGGAGGGGCTGGCGCAGATTTCCGACGATCGCCGCTTCGCCTTCGACAGCTATCGCCGCTTCATCCAGATGTATGGCGACGTCGTGCTCGGCCTCGACCATTCCGTGTTCGAGGAGCGGCTGGAGGACTACAAGCTCGAACGTGGCTACACGCTCGACAGCGACCTCGACGCCGACGACTGGCAGGCCGTCTGCGACGGCTTCAAGGCGCTGGTGCTGGAGGAGCTGGAAGAACCGTTCCCACAGGCGCCGCACGACCAGCTCTGGGGCGCCATCGGCGCCGTCATCCGCTCGTGGAACAATCCTCGCGCGAAAGCCTATCGCCGCATCAACAACCTGCCCGAGGGCGGCGGCACCGCCGTCACCGTGCAGGCCATGGTGTTCGGCAATCTCGGCGAGACCTCGGCGACCGGCGTCGCCTTCACGCGCCATCCCTCGACCGGCGAGAACATCCTCTGGGGCGAATTCCTGCCGAACGCGCAGGGCGAGGACGTCGTCTCGGGCATGCGGACGCCGCAGGACCTGACGGAGACCGCGCGGCGCGAGACCGGCTCCGAGGCGCCGTCGCTGGAAGCGGCGATGCCGGAGGTCTACGCCGAGTTCCGCGCCGTCTGCGCAGCGCTGGAGCGGCACCACCACGACGTGCTCGACCTCGAATTCACGATCGAGCGCGGCCGGCTCTGGATGCTGCAGGCCCGCCCGGCCAAGCGCACCATCCATGCGGCGCTGAAGACCGCCGTCGACATGGCGCATGAAGGCCTGATCACGCGCGCCGAGGCGGTGGCGCGGATCGAGCCGCGCATGCTGGAGCAATTGCTGCACCCGACGATCGACGCCGACTCCGGCAGCGACATCTTCGCCCGCGGCCTGCCGGCCTCGCCGGGCGCCGCGAGCGGCACGGTCGTGTTCACCTCGGAAGAGGCGGAGATTGCCCGCACGCAGGGCCGCAAGGTCATCCTGGTCCGGGTCGAAACCAGCCCCGAGGACGTGCACGGCATGCACGCGGCGCGCGGCATCCTGACGACGCGCGGCGGCATGACCAGCCACGCCGCCGTGGTGGCGCGCGGCATGGGCAAGCCCTGCGTCTGCGGCGCCGGCACGATCCGCGTCGATTTCCACGCCGGCACCATGTCGGCCGGCGGCCGCACCATCC
>JAEWAD010000223.1 GCA_023391905.1 Pseudomonadota bacterium
CCGCAAGAAGACCCCCGAAACCCTGCGCAGCCATCGCTGGTTCGGCGCCCGCGACCTCAGGAGCTTCGGCCACCACTCCCGCACGCTGCAGATGGGCTATCGCTACGAAGACTTCATGGGCAAGCCGGTCATCGGCATCGTCAACACGTGGAGCGACATCAACCCCTGCCACACCCATCTGCGCACCCGCGCCGAGGAGGTGAAGCGCGGCATCTGGCAGGCGGGGGGCTTTCCCATCGAGCTGCCGGCCCTCTCCCTCTCCGAGAGCATGGTGAAGCCGACCACCATGCTCTACCGCAACCTCTTGGCCATGGAGACGGAGGAGCTGCTGCGCTCCCACCCCGTCGACGGCGCGGTGCTGCTCGGCGGCTGCGACAAGACCCCGCCGGGCCTCGTGATGGGCGCCACCAGCATGGGCCTGCCCTTCATCTTCTGTCCGGCCGGGCCGATGCTGCGCGGCAACTGGGGCGGCAAGCAACTGGGCTCCGGCTCCGACGTCTGGAAGTACTGGGCAGAGAAGGAGGCCGGCACCATCACCGAGGCCGAGTGGCGGGAGATGGAGAGCGGCATCGCCCGCTCCTTCGGCACCTGCATGACCATGGGCACCGCCTCGACGATGACATCGCTCGCCGAGACGCTCGGCCTGTCGCTGCCGGGCGCCTCGTCGATCCCGGCGCCCGATTCCGCCCATTCGCGCATGGCGGCGGAATGCGGACGGCACATCGTCGAGATGATCTTCGAGGATCTGAAGCCGAGCGACATCCTGACCGCTTCCTCGTTCGAGAACGCACTCGTCGTGCACATGGCGCTGGCCGGCTCGACCAACGCGATGGTGCACCTGATCGCGATGGCCGGCCGCGCCGGCATCCCGCTCGTGCTCGACGATTTCGACCGCGTCGCCCGGTCGATCCCCGTCCTCGCCAATCTGCGCCCGACCGGCGCGTGGCTGATGGAGGACTTCTTCTATGCCGGCGGCCTGCCGGCGCTCTGGTCGGAACTGCGCGACCATCTGGATCTCAGCGCGCGCACCGTGCGCGGCACGCTCGCCGACGCCGTCGAGACGGCGAAGAACTACAACACCGACGTCATCCGGCCGTTCGACAACCCGGTCTCCGCCGAGGTCGGCACCGCGATCCTGACCGGCAACCTCGCGCCGGATGGCTGCGTGATGAAGCCGTCGGCGGCCGAGCCGCGACTCCTGAAACATACCGGCCCGGCATTCGTGTTCCGCGACTACAACGAGATGGCGGCGATGATCGAGCGCGACGATCTCGACGTCACCGCCGACACGGTGCTGGTGCTGCAGAACGCAGGACCCGTCGGCGGACCGGGCATGCCGGAATGGGGCATGCTGCCGATCCCGAAGAAGCTCCTGAAGCAGGGCGTGCGCGACATGCTGCGCATTTCCGACGCGCGCATGAGCGGCACCAGCTACGGCGCCTGCATCCTGCATGTCTCGCCGGAATCGCATATCGGCGGCCCGCTCGCGGCGGTCCGGACCGGCGATTTGATCTCCGTCGATGTCGAGGCGCGCACGATCCACCTGCATGTCGACGATGTCGAGATCGCGCGCCGGCTTGCGAGCTTCACGCCGCCGCCGCGCGACTATCCCCGCGGCTACAACAAGCTGTTCGCCGCGCATATCCGCCAGGCCCATCTCGGCTGCGACTTCGACTTCCTGGAAGGCACGGAGAAGCTGCCCGAGCCCGAAATCCACTGAGGCGACGCCTGTGCGGCGGTCCATGTGACCGCCGGCACTGGCGAAGCGGCGCCGAAGCTGCTTTGCAGGGCGGCGGAATGGAAACGGCCGAGGTAGGCGTGCGGGTCTGGATCAAGGGTGGCGTCGTCGCGGCCGTGCTCGCCGTCGGGCTGTTCGGCTATCACAAGGTGATGGCGCGGGTCGGATCGGGGACCGCGCCGGCCATGGTCGCGCCGGCCGAGCAGGCGGATCGCGTCCTCGTCGACAAGTCGGAGCGGCGACTCGAACTCTGGCGGGGCGACGCCCGGCTCGCGAGCTACCGCATCGCACTCGGCGGCGCGGGCGATGCCGGCCACAAGCAGCGCGAGGGCGACCAGAAGACGCCGGAAGGGCGCTACACCATCGACTGGCGCAATCCCCGCTCGATGGCGCATATCAGCCTGCACGTCTCCTATCCGAACGCGGCGGACGAACAAACGGCGCGCGCCGCCGGCCATGCTCCGGGCGGCAACATCATGATCCACGGCCTGCCGAACGGCTGGGGCTGGCTCGGTCCGCTGCACCATCTCTGGGACTGGACCGACGGCTGCATCGCCGTCACCAATGCCGAGATGCGAGAGATCTGGACGAAGGTGCCGAACGGCACGCCGATCGAGATCCGGCCCTAGTCGACGGCCCGCCTGGCCTAGCCGCCGCAGCCGGCGCGGCGTTCCGGTTTTTCTCCGCGACGTGCTCCGGGGAGCGGATCCTTCCGCATCGACGGGCGAAATCGGCACGCCGTGCTTTTATTCGACTCGTTTAGTCGTGTTTCAATATCACCATCGATCGCAGTCACGCCGGTCCGTTCTGTTCTGATCCACCTGATCTGATGCTCGTCGATTGTCCGGGATTCAGTTGAATTTCGAATGAGCGATGAACATCGGAGACGGAACGAACCGTCGTGCCTGAGCGATCCTCCATTCGAACGGGTGATATCACAATGTCGTTTCGCTCTCGACTTCGCCTGATCGTCGCCACGTCGGCGATCGTCTCTGCAATTCCTGCCTATGCTCTGACCGTGACAGACGAGGTCGGCCGCGTAGTCGAGCTCGACAAGCCGATCGAGCGCGCCGTCGTCGTCGGCACCTATGACGTCGACATCGTGCTGGCCATCGGCGGGCGCAACCGCATCGTCGGCGTCACCGGCCAGGATCTCGCGCAATATCGCGACGCCGGCGCCGACTGGGTCGCCGACCAGAATGTCGGCGAGTTCGGCCAGCTCAACTACGAGGCCGTCGTCGCCGCCGATCCCGACGCCGTCATCATCTATGCCAATGGCGGCTGGGAGGAGGCCGAGAAGCAGCTGAAGCCGTTCGGCATTCCGGTGATTGTCGCGAGCGGCTGGAAGAACGATCGCTTCGACGACAATGTGAAGCTGCTCGGCACGGCGTTCGGGCTCGAGGACGGCGCCAGGCGCGTGCAGGATTTCCGCCAGCGCCTCTATGCCGAGATCGACAAGCGTATCGCCGGCCAGGCGCCGCGCACCGTCTATTACGAGAACGAGATCGCCTACCAGACGCCGACCAAGGGCTCCGGCTTCTATGAGGCGATCGTGCGCGGCGGCGGCAAGTCGATCTTCGAGGACGTCGTGTTCGGCGAGGGCGGCCACACCCAGGGCACGGTCTGGAAGACGCCGATCGACGCCGGTGAGGTGCTGACCCGCGATCCCGACCTGATCATCCGCGAGTTCGGCAACAACTATGCCGGCTCCTCGGCCGAGGTATTCGAGGGCGAGCGCAAGGAACTTCTGGCGCGGCCCGGCTGGGCCGACCTGAAGGCGGCGCAGGCGAACGACATCTACGTCGTCAACGCCTACCAGCTCGGGCAGCAGGCCAAGACGCTGACCTCGCTCTATGTCGCGGCCTGGCTCTATCCCGACGCCTTCAAGGACTTCAATCCCGACGACGTGACGCGGGAATGGGTCGAGGACTATCTCGGCCTGAAGCATCGCGGCGGCGAGGGCATCTACTTCACGCGCATCGGCAAGGGACAGTCCTGATGGCCCTCGCCGAAACGGCGGCGGCCCATGCGGCGGTGGCGCGC
>JAEWAD010000237.1 GCA_023391905.1 Pseudomonadota bacterium
GTTCGACCTTGCCGCCATTCATGACGACGATGCGGTCGGCCATGGTCATGGCTTCGACCTGATCGTGCGTGACATAGACGGTGGTGACGCCGAGGCGCTGGTGCAGCGCCTTGATCTCGCCGCGCATGACCACGCGCAGCTTGGCATCCAGGTTGGAAAGTGGCTCGTCGAACAGAAACACCTGCGGGTTGCGCACGATGGCGCGGCCCATGGCGACGCGCTGGCGCTGGCCGCCCGAGAGCTGCCCCGGCTTGCGGTCGAGCAGGTGGTCGACCTGCAGCATGCGCGCCGCGCCGTCGACCGCGCGCTTGCGGGTGTCGGTCTCCACGCCGCGCATTTCCAGGCCGAAGCCGATGTTCCGCTCGACCGGCATGGTCGGGTAGAGCGCGTAGCTCTGGAACACCATGGCGATGTTGCGGTTCTTCGGATGGACGTCGTTGACCCGCTTGTCGCCGATCAGGATGTCGCCAGCGGTCGGCGTCTCCAGGCCGGCGATGATGTTGAGGAGCGTGGACTTGCCGCAGCCGGACGGGCCGAGCAGCACCAGGAACTCGCCATCCTCCAGCTTCAGATCGATGCTCTGCAGCACGTCCATGGCGCCGAAGCTCTTGCGCACGCCGTTCAGCGTCAGTGTCGACATGATGGTGTCCTCAACCCTTGACCGCGCCGGCGGTGATTCCGTGGACCATGGTCCGCTGCACGATGGCGAACAGGATCATGACGGGGATGATGCTGATGATGCCGCCGGCGGCGAGCACGCCCCAGGGCAGCTGGAATTCGCCGACCATCAGCTGCAGGCCGACCGGCCAGGTGCGCGAGCCCTGGCTGGTGGTGAGCATCAGCGCGAACAGGAACTCGTTCCACGCCGCGATGGCGACGAAGACCGAGGTGGCGACGAGGCCGTTGCGGGCGAGCGGCAGCACGATGCGGACCATGGCGCCGAGCCGCGTGCAGCCGTCGATGCGGGCGGCGCTCTCCAGCTCCTTCGGCGCCGCGTCGAAGAAGCCCTTCAGCATCCAGACGAAGAGCGGCAGCAGGAAGCTCGTATAGGCGAGCGCCAGGCCGAGCCGGCTGTCGAGCAGGCCGACGCCGCGCATCAGGATGAAGAGCGGGATGATCATCAGCACGGCCGGGAACATGCGGATGACCAGGTAGCCGAGCATCAGCGCGCTGCGGCCGCGATAGTGGAAGCGCGAGAAGGAATAGGCGGCGAGCGTACCGGTGATCAGGCAGAGCAGGACGGTGGTGGCGGTGACGACGAAGGAGTTCATCACCAGCGTCGGGAAGCCGGACTGGGTCCAGATCGCGACGTAGTTGTCGAAGGTGATCCGCGTCGGGATGTACTGGATCGTCTGGGTGACGATGTCGGCCTCGTGCTTGAGCGAGGTCAGGAAGGTCCAGACCAGCGGGAACATGCAGAAGATCGTCAGCGTGATCAGCACCGCATAGGTGGCGATGTTCCAGGCGAGACGGGCGCGTCGGCTTGTCGTGATCATGAGCTTAGTCCTGGTTCACCTTGGAAACGCGCACATAGGCCCAGGCGAACAGCATCAGCAGGATGAACATCACCACCGAGAGCGCGCCGGCATAGCCGAAGTTGAAGTCCTTGTAGGCCTTCTGGAACGCGTAGAGCGACAGCACCTGGGTCGACTGGCCGGGGCCGCCGCCGGTCAGGATCAGGAGCAGGTCCGGCGAGTTGACGAGGCCGATGACGCGCAGGATGACGGCGGCGGCGATGACCGAGCGCAGCATCGGCAGCGTGATCAGGCGCAATTGCCGGATCGGGCCGGCGCCGTCGACCGAGGCCGCCTTGTAGAGGTCGTCCGGCACGCCCTTGAGGCCCGCGAGCAGCAGCAGCGCGAAGAACGGGAAGCCGTGCCAGGCCTCGACGAGGATGGCGGCGCCGAGCGCGGTCGCGGGATCGGCGAACCAGGCCTTGTAGCTTTCCAGCAGGCCGACGCGGACGAGCAGGTCATTGATGACGCCGAGGCGCGGATCGAGCAGCAGCGCCCACATGTGGCCGGCGACGACGTTGGGCAGGAAATAGGGCAGCAGGATCAGGACGCCCATGATCTTGGTGCCGGGCAGGTTGCGGTTCAGCGCCAGCGCCGCGACGAGGCCGAGCGCGAACTCGATCACCACGGCGAAGGTGACCCAGACCGCGGTGTTGCGCAGCGACAGCCAGAACACCTTGTCGGACCACATGTAGATGTAGTGCTTGAAGCCGACGAAGCCGGTGCCGAGATCCGGCCGGTTCAGCCGCATCTGGCGGAACGAGAGCTGGAAGCCATAGACGGTCGGATAGAGCACCACCGCCAGGATCAGGATCGCGCTGGGGACCAGCAGCAGATACATCCAGTATCGGCTTTCGGAGAGACGGCCGAGCGCCGCCGCCGGGTCGAGCCGCCGCCAGATCGACGGCGACGGTTCGGTGAAGGCTGACATGCGTTCGGCCATCCCTGTTTCCTCAGACGATCATGAGCGCGGTGCGCTCGAGATGGGCCCAGTCCGGCTCGAACCCGAGGCCCGGGGTCTCCGGCACGGCGATGTAGCCGTCGACGACCGGCAGCTCGGGCATGGTGGCGAGGCCGGCGATCTGCTCGCTCGACATCACGAGTTGCTCGTAGAAGTCGTTGTTGGGGATGGCGCCGCAGATATGGGCGTTGGCGACGCCCATGCCGTGCACCTGCGCCCGCATGCCGTGCGATTCCGCCAGATGCGCCACCTTCATCGCGCCGGTGATGCCGCCCTTGTAGAAGGAGGAGGTGCGCATCATGTCGAGCGCGCCCATGTCGATCCAGGTTGCGGCGTTCCAGTGGCAGCCGTCCGAGGTCTCGGCGGCGAGCACCGGGATCTCGAGCTGCTCGGTCAGCTTGGCGTAGCTCCTGAGGTCGAACTCGCGCATCGGCTCCTCGTACCAGAGGAAGCCGGCGTCCTCGAGCTGGCGGCCGAACCAGAGCGAGGTGACGAAGTCCCAGCCGGCCGAGCCGTCGAACATCAGTTGGGCGTCGTCGCCGGTCCACTTGCGCAGATTGTGCGAGAGCTTGGCGTCCTGCTTGGCGTCGCCCCAGGCATGCAGCTTGAAGGCGGTGAAGCCGACATCCATGCATTCCTTGATGTAGCGCTCGTACTCTTCCATCGTGTCCCAGGTGACGGTCGAGGCGTAGGCCTGGATGCGGTTGGAATTGCCGCCGAGCAGCTGGTAGAGCGGCAGGCCGGCCTTCTTGGCCTTGATGTCCCAGGCGAGCTGGTCGATCAGGCCGAGATGGCGCATGTGCAGTTCCTCGATCCGGTCGATTTCCCAGATCTTGGTCCAGAGCCGTTCGGTCAGGAGCGGGTTCTCGCCGATCAGCGACTTGAAGCGGCGGCGGGTCAGGCTGGCGATGGTCTCGCCGTCGCCGATCTTGATCGCGCCGGTGATGCCTTCGTCCGTGTCCATGCGCAGGATCGCGGATTTCGGGCGCTGGTCGAGCGGCGTGCCGTCGCCGGAGCCGGCAAGGCCCTCGCGCCAGCGGAAGGCGTATTGCGGGTGATCGTCCTCGACGATGTAGGCGCGGATGTCTGTGATCTTCACATGCGGCTCCCGGCGTGATCGGCACGCCTGACAGGCTCAGTTGGGATGAAAGGAAGGGTGCCCGGCACGGGTAGCGTCCGCCGTGCCGGGACTTGGGCTCTCGACCGGTGCTGGGACCGGTTCGCCGTTACTTGACCTCTTCGAGGCCGGCGATCATCTCGTCGACGGCGTCCTCGGCGGAGAGCTGGCCGATCAGCACCTTCTGGAAGGCGGCGAGCACGGTGTGCTCCGACCAGCCGGCGATGCCGACGAAATTGGCCGGCAGGATGCCGAAATCGAGCGTCTCGACGGCCGGCGCATAGAGCGGGTTCGAGGTGATGCGCTCGTCCTTGACCACGGCGGCGTTGGCCGGGAAGTAGCCGGTCTTCTCGAGGAAGGCGATCGCCGGCTCCGCCTGGCCCCAATAGCTGATCCAGTCCCACGCCGCGTCGGCGTTCTCTTCCTTCATCAGCGCATTGTAGAGATAGGCGAGGCGGGCGACGCGGGAGACCGGGCCGGCCGGAATGGCGAAGGTCTTGAACTCGACGCCGGGCTTCAGCGCCGCCGAGATCTCCTGGAACGAGCCGGTATGGTGCCAGATCATGCCGGTCTGGCCGGTGCGGAACGCTTCCATGATCTGGCGGTAGCCGTCGCCCGGCGCGCTCGGCGGCACCACCTTCTCGGTGGTGAACAGGCCGGCATAGAACTTGACCGCCTCGATCGCCTTGTCGCGGTCGAGGCCGATATTGCCCTCGGCGTCGACGACCGGCGCGCCGAAGGATTCCATCATGTCGAGCACGTATTTCTGGCCGCCGGCGCCGCCGCGCATGCCGAAGCCGTAGCGGCCCTTGGCCGGGTCGGTCAGCTTCTTGGCGACCTCGACGAACTCGGCATAGGTGGTCGGCGGGCCGGCGATGCCGGCTTCCTCGAACCAGTCGGAGCGGTAGTAGCCCCAGTCGACGAAGGCGAAGGCGGGCACGCCGTAGATCTTCTCGTCGCGCGAGATGCCCTTCCAGCGGTCGGCCGGGAAGTTGGCCTTCTCCGGCCAGGCGTCGACGCGGGCGGTGATGTCGACCAGGCCTTCCATCGCCAGCATGTCGGCGAGGCGCTCGGCCGTCACCATGGTGGTGTCGGGCCGGCTGCCCGAGACCACGGCGGCGGTGAACTTCGCCATGAATTCCGGGTTCGGGATGTTTTCCTGGGTGACCTTGATGTCGGGCTTCGCCTTGGCGAAGGCCTCCATCACCGCCTGCAGGCCGGCGAACTCGGCCTGGCTGGTGAAGTGGTGCCAATAGTTGATGTTGCTGGCGGCGAAGGCGCGCATCGGCGCGAAGGCGGCCGATGCGGACAGCGCGGCGGCGCCCACCATCAGGCTGCGACGGGTGAGATTGGCGACCATTGGATCCTCCCAGTGTCGACCTATGACTGATCTCTGGTCGCCTCTCCTGCAACCAAAATCACCTCCTGATTATTCACATCGGCATTCTGATAGCAACAGGGTCGCTATTTCATATATGAAGAATGTGCTATAGACGCCGTCGAGGAGGAGCACGAGACCATGACGCAGACGGCGGAAGCCCCCACGAAACTCAGCCAGATCGCCTATCAGCGCTTCAAGGAGGCGCTGTTCTCGCGCCGGATTCCGATCGGCGGGACGGTGTCGCAGGGCGAGCTGGCGGAATTGCTGCAGGTGCAGACCGGCGCGCTGCGCGAGGCGATGCAGCTGCTGGAGAAGGAAGGGTTCCTCACCGTCCTGCCGCGCTCGGGCATCCGCATCGTCAAGCCCGACATGAGCCATCTGAAGGATTGCTTCCAGATGCGGCGCGTCCTGGAAGGCGAGGCGGTCCGCCGCTTTGCCGAGCGCGCGACGATGGGGGAACTGGCCGACTGGCGGGCGCGCCATGAGGGGATCATCGAACTGGCGCGTGGCGGCACCGTCGAGACGGCGCTGATCCAGCGCTCGGCCGAAGTCGACCAGGCCTTTCACGAGGCGCTGCTCGAAAGCACGCGCAACCCGCTGATGATTTCCGCCCATTCGCACATGATGGAGCAGATCGGCGTCATCCGGCTCGACAACATGTACATGCTGTCGGCGCTCGCCATCGTGCAGACGATGCAGGAGCACCTCGCCGTCATCGTCGGGCTGGAAGGGCAGGATCCCGACGCGGCGGTTGCCGCGATGGACGCCCATCTCGCCCGCGCCATGCACCGCGCGATGGGCCTCTGAGGAGGCGCCTCAGCGCCTCCCGAACGATCCCATCGCGGCCGCGTGCCGCGCCACGAGGTCGAGGCCGAACGCGGTCGGCCGCAGGGCGGGGCCGCGGTCGTGCACGGTCAACCCGGCGCGTGCCGCGCACAGCCGCTTGCCGTAGCAGATCAGCGTTTCGAGCGACTGCATGACGAAGACGATCGCCGGCACGATCTCGGCGTAGCGGGCGTCGGCCGCCGGGTCGCCGGCATCGTAGAGCCGCATCACCTCGACGGCGCGATCGACCAGGTCGGGCGCCAGCAGGAAGCCGGCGCAGCCGGCGCGGAGATTGTCGAGCAGCTCCAGCCCGCCGCGGCCGTTGAAGACGTCGATCCGGCCTTCCGTGCGGGCGATCAGCCGCTCGATGCCGACCGCCGAATCCTCGGCCTTGATCAGCGTCATGTTGGGGTGACGCTCCATCAGGGTCGCGATGTCGTTGGCGTCGAGGCCGCGACCGAGATATTGCGGCGCGTTCTGGATCGCCACCGGCAGGTCGGTCTGCGCCATGATGCGGCTGAAGAAGGCGATGTATTCGTCGGCGCCGTAGCTGCCAACGGCCGGCGGCTGCAGGATGATCCAGTCCGCCTTCGCCGCTTCCGCCGCCCGCACCAGCGCCACCTGCTCCTCGACCGACTGGCCGAGGATGGTGAAGCCGACCGGTACGCGGCCGCCGACATCCTCGGAAACCCACTGCATCAGCGTGCGGCGCTCGTCGACGGTGAGCTTCGCCACCTCGGTGGCGAGCCCGAGCGCGGCGATGCCGGCGACGCCGGCGTCGAGGCAGAGCTCGACCTGGCGGCGCATGGCGGCGCGGTCGAGCCGCTCGTTCTCGTCGAAGAAGGCGTAGAGGATGGCGTGGACGCCGCGGACGGTCATTTGGTGGCTCCCATGGTGAGGCCGCGAACCAGCTGTTTCTGGAAGATGAAGACGAAGGCGAGCACCGGCACCAGCATCAGCACGGCCGAGGCCGAGAGTTCGCCCCAGCGCACCTGCTGATAGCCGACGAAGGAATAGAGGCCGACCGGCACGGTGCGGATCTCGTTGGTCAGCACCAGCGAGAACAGGAACTCGTTCCAGGAGAACAGGAAGGAGAGGATGGCGACGGCGGCGATGCCGGGCAATGCCACCGGCAGGCAGATCTGCCGGAACGCCTGGTAGTAGGTGGCGCCGTCCATGAAGGCGGCTTCCTCGAGCTCGCTCGGCAGATCCTCGAAGAAGCCCTTCATCAGCCAGACGACGATCGAGAGATTGATCGCGACATGGGCGATGACGAGGCCCGGATAGGTGTCCATCAGCCCGGTGCGGACATAGAGCACGAAGAACGGAATCAGCATGGCGACCGGCGGCGTCATGCGGGTCGAGAGGATCCAGAAGCCGTAATCGGCATTGCCGCGGAAACGGTAGCGCGCCAGCACATAGGCGGTCGGGATGCCGAGGGCCAGCGCCACCGCCGTCGTCGCCAGCGCGACGATCAGCGACGAACCGAAATAGCTCCAGATGTCGCCGGCCGAAATCACGGCGAGGTAATTGTCCCAGATCGGCTGGAACAGGAAGCGCGGCGTGCGCGCCATCGCGTCGACCTGCCGCTTCAGGCTCATGCTGGCGAGCCAGTAGATCGGGAACAGGCACCAGATCGCGAAGACCCAGAGGATCAGCCGGCGCAGCCAGGGCGCGGCGGCGCGCGAAAGCCGGGTGGCGGGCGAAAGCGGGCGCAGGTTTACGCGGGCGGCGGGGCTTGTCATCGTGATTTCGGTCATCAGAGCGCCGCCTTGGGTTTGAACAGGTCGACCCGCCGCAGGAACAACTGGCTGGCGACGATGGTGACGATCAGCATGACGATGGCGATCGCCGCGGCATAGCCCATCGACAGGAACTCGATGCCCTGCTTGTAGGCGAGCAGATTGAGCGTGCGCGTCGCGACGCCCGGGCCGCCATTGGTCAGGACGAAGATGATGTCGAAGGTCTTGAAGGCGTCGATCGAGCGGAAGACGATCGCGACCGCCAGATAGGGGAACAGCATCGGCAGCGTGTGCTGGAAGAAGATCGCCAGCGGTCCGGCGCCGTCCATGCGCGCCGCCTCCAGCGGCTCCTCGTCGAGCGCGGCGAGGCCGCCGGCGGCGATCAGCAGGATGAAGGGCGTCCACTGCCAGCTGTCGACCAGGATCAGCGACACCAGCGCCATGGTCGGCGAGCCGAGCCAGTCCTGCGCTGGCAGGCCGACGGTCTTCAGCATGTAGTTGAAGACGCCGAGCGTCGGATTGAACATCATGCGGAAGGTGAAGACTGCCGCCACCGGCGTGATCGCCATCGGCAGCAGGTAGATCAGCCTGAGCGCCGAGACGGCGCGGGTCTCGTGGTGCAGCAGCGCGGCGATGCCGACGCCGAGGACGAGCTGCAGCCCGACGGCGATGACGGTGAACAGCACCGTGATCCAGGCCGCGTTCCAGAACTCGCTGCTCGAGAACAGCGCGATGTAGTTGCCGAGGCCGACGAAGGCGATGTCGTTCGGCGCGGTCAGCGAATAATTGGTCAGCGAGAAGCCGACGCTGACGACGAAGGGAATGAGCGTCAGTCCCGCCAGCAGCACCGTCGCCGGCGTCAGCATGAGCAGGATGAAGCGATTGCGGCTGCGGGCGGCGGAGGAGCGCATCGGGGGAAATCCAGTCAGATGCGGGGCGGCTCGCGCCACCCCGCTAGTCAGTTTCGAAGAACGCGCGGGGATCAGCCGATGGCGGCGCGCATCTTCTCCGCCGCGGCCGTCATGGCCGACTGCGCATCCTTGGCGCCGGTGACGACCTCGTTCACGCCGATGCCGAAGGCGTCGAGGATCTGCGGCCCCTTGGCATGGAACCAGGTCGCCTTCATCAGGTCGGCGTCGGCGGCGTTCAGGTTCTCGAGCACGGCCGTGACGGCCTGCTCGCCGAAGCGCTCGCCAAAGGCGCTGGTCTTCCAGGCCGAGGTGCGCTGGGTGGCGAGGCCGGCGGCGGCTGCCATCGCGGCGGTCGGCTTGGAGGTCGCCCAGAGCAGGAACAAGAAGGCCGCGTCCTTGTTGGCGGCGTTCGGGTTCATGCCGATCGTCCAGTTGTAGATGTTCGGCTTGGCCGGCTTGCCGGCTGCGACCGGCATGCCGCCATAGATGGCCTGACCGGCGACGGCGCTCTTGTCCTTGTTGCCGATGTCGGTGGCGAAGTTGGACGAGTCGCTCGACATCGCGACCGCGCCGGCCATGAAGTCGTTCAGGCACTCCATCCAGTGGTAGTTGCCGATGCCGATCGGGCCGGCCTCGCGCAGCAGCTTGCCATACATGTCGATCGCCGCGACGGCCTCGGGCTGGTCGACCGCGACCTTGCCGTCGAGGCCGATGATCGCGCCGCCATAGGAGAAGACGAAGCCGCCGGCCGGCCAGGTGGCGCCGTCGCCCGACTTGGCGCGCATGGCGATGCCGGCGACGTCGTCGGTCTTCAGCGCCTTGGCGGTGGCGAGCAACTCGTCCATCGTCTTCGGCAGCGCCAGGCCCTTCTCGTCGAGCATGGTCTTGTTGGCGAAGAGGGTCTGCGCCTCGGCCGTGACGGAGACGACATACTGGTTGCCGTCGGCCCAGGTCTGGTAGGCGCGGGTCGACGGGAACAGGTCGTCCACATCCCACCAGGCGAGGTCGGTCAGCTTCGGGTCGGCGAACATCGGGCCGAGCGGCTCGAGCCAGCCGGCGGTGACGGCCTGGCCGAGCGCCCAGACCATGTAGACGTCCGGCGTCGCGCTCTTGGCGCCGAGCTTGACCGGCAGCGAGGCGATGTATTCCGACTCCGACTGGGTCTGAACCTTGACCTCGATGCCGGTGAGCTTGGTGAAATGCGGCACCAGCGGGGTGATCGCGTCCATCCAGGGATGCTGGACGCCGTTCAGCACGATCGTCGCGCCGCTCTGGCGCTTCCAGTCGATCTTGGCCGATTCCCACTGGCCCTTGATGTCGTCGAACACTTCGCTGGCGAAGACCGGCACGCCGCGCACCGACAGGATGCCGGCGCCGGACAGGATCGCGGTCGCCTGCAGCAGGCTGCGGCGGGTGATCGGCAGATGGAGTCCGCCCTTCGGCGGCAGAACGGATTTCGACATGTTTCCTCCCGGATTGTGCCGACGCGACCGGCGATCCTCTCCGCCCGCCGCGCCCATCGATCGCCTCCTGCGACCGATGCATCATACTCATCGAGTTGATAAGTAGGATTTAATGATGCTAAGAATGGGACTTGAGATGCGGGAATGTCAAGCTGCCCCGGCGGCGGTTCCCAAATCCGGTGACGGGATGGCGGTGCGGGAGAGGTGCCCGTCCGGTCACGGCGAGGAGCAGGAGGAAGATTTGGTCGACGTACAGCTGCGCGGCGTGCAGAAGCGCTGGGGCAATTTCGCTGCCATCCAGGATCTCAATCTCGAGATCGCGCATCAGGAGTTCCTGGTGCTGCTCGGCCCGTCGGGCTGCGGCAAGACGACGACGATGCGCATGATCGCCGGGCTCGAGCCCGTCACGGGCGGCGACATCCTGATCGGCGGCGAGCGGGTCAACGACCGGCCGGCGCGCGATCGCGACATCGCCATGGTGTTCCAGAATTACGGGCTCTACCCGCATTTCACCGTCGGCGAGAACATCGAATACCCGCTGAAGCTGCGTAATCTGCCGGCGGACGAGCGGCAGCGCCGGGTGCGCGCCGCGGCGGAAAAGGTGCATCTCGAGCACCTGCTCGAGCGTCGCCCGCGCGCGCTTTCCGGCGGCCAGCGCCCGCGCGTGGCGCTCGCCCGCGCCATCGTGCGCACGCCGAACCTGTTCCTGATGGACGAGCCGCTCTCCAATCTCGACGCCATCCTGCGCGTCTCGATGCGGGCCGAGCTGAAGCGCCTGCACCACGAGCTCAAGACGACGACGATCTATGTCACGCATGACCAGATCGAGGCGATGACGCTGGCGACCCGCGTCGCCGTCATGAACAAGGGCGAGATCGTCCAGCTCGGCACGCCGGAAGAGATCTACGAAGATCCGGCCTCGCTGTTCGTCGCCACCTTCATCGGTTCGCCGCCGATGAACCTGATCGCCGGCATGCTGGCGAGCGGCGCGTTCAGCGCGCCCGGCATGCGGCTGGGCGGGTTCCCGGTGCAGCTTTCCGGCTCCGTCACGCTCGGCATCCGGCCCGACCACATCGACGTCGCCGATCCGGACGCGGCGGACATCGTCGGCTCCGTCTATTCCGTCGAATACACCGGCTCCGGCATGCAGGTGACGGTGCAGCTGGGCGAGACGCGCATCACGGTGATGGCCGATTCCGGCTTCCGCCCGCAGCTCGACGAACGCGTCGGCTTGCGCATTCGCCCCGGACATATTTTCCTCTTCGACACGAAGAGCGAAAAGCGCCTTCGCTACTGACGGGACCGATCAAGATGGCTTTCGACTACATCATTGCCGGCGGCGGATCCTCCGCCTGCGTCGCCGCCACCCGCCTGGTGCGCGATCACGGCGCCCGCGTCCTTCTGATCGAGCGCGGCCCGTCGCACTACGCCAAGCTGATGCAGATGCCGGCCGGCTACATGAAATATCTCGGCCGCGAGGATTTCCTCGAGATGCACCATACGGTCGAGCAGCCGCGCCTCGGCGGCCGCGGCCCGATCGTGCCGCAGGCGAAGGTGTTGGGCGGCGGCAGCTCGGTCAACGCCATGGTCTACATGCGCGGCCAGCGCGACGACTACGACCATTGGGACGATTTTCTCGGCGGCGGCACCGGCTGGAGCTATGCCGACCTGTTGCCGCACTTCAAGGCGCTGGAAAAGAACCAGAAGTTCAACGACGCCTATCACGGCATCCATGGCAGCCTTATGGTCTCGGATCCCGGCCAGATCTGCGACATGGCGCAGGACTACATCCTCGCCGCCCAGGGCGCCGGCATTCCCTACAATCCCGACTTCAACGGCGCCCGCCAGAACGGCGTCGGCGTCATGCAGCACACCATGGGTGTCGTGAACGGCCGCATGCGGCGCAGCGACGCCGTGTTCTCCTTCCTGTCGCAGGTGATGGGCGACAAGCGCCTGACCGTCGTCACCGAGGCGCTGGTGACGCGCATCCTGTTCGAGGGCAATCGCGCCGTCGGCGTCGAATATGTCCAGGAAGGCAAGCGCGTGGAGGCGCGCGCCGAGCAGGAAGTGCTGGTCGCGACCGGTACCTACAACACGGCGAAGCTCCTGATGCTCTCCGGTCTCGGACCGGCGGCGCATCTTAGGGAGCACGGCATCGAGGTCCGCGCCGACCTGGCCGGCGTCGGCCAGAACCTGCAGGACCACCACGAGGTCCCGGTGATCGCCACGACCAAGGGGCCGAGCGGCTATTTCGGCCAGGACAAGGGCTGGCCGATGCTGCGCAACGGCCTGCAATACGTCCTGTTCGGCACCGGGCCGGTGTCGACCACCGGCATCGAGACCTGCCTGTTCTACGATCCCGATGGCGGCGAGCGGCCGACGGTGCAGCTCTATTGCGCGCCGATCGTCTATCTCGACCGCGACGTCACCGACCAGAAGCCGACCTATGGCGTCACGCTGACCTCGTGCCTGCTGCGTCCGAAGGCGCGGGGCTCGGTCAAGCTGCGCTCGGCCAATGCCGCCGACAAGCCGCTGGTCGATTCCAACTTCTTCGGTGATTCCGACGATCTGCGCCTGACGATCGCGTCGATGCGTTTCGCTCGCAAGCTGCTCGCCACCGATCCGATCGGTCCGAAGATAAAGGACGAGCTGATGCCGGGCGCCGGCAAGGTCAGCGACGACGAGCTCGCGGCCTTCTGCGCCAAGACGGTGAAGACGAACTACCATCCGTCCGGCTCGGCCCGCATGGGTCGCGACGACGACCCGATGGCGGTGCTCGACACCAAGCTCCGGGTTCGCGGCGTCGAGGGCCTGCGCGTCATCGATTGCTCAGCGATCCCGTTCATCCCCTCCGCCAACACCAACGCGATCGCGCTGGCGCTCGGCAACAAGGCGGTGTCGATCCTGATGAACGAGCACGTCGCGCCGGCCGTGCTGGATCGCTGACGGGGCAGGGGATGCCCTGTATGGTTGCAGGCGCGGGGCACTGACACCCGCGCCTGAAAGGGCCGTCCGAGGGGCGGCCGGAGTTGTGAGAGAGATCGTGGTCGTTGACCGTTCCGCCCCGAAGGGGGCCCACCTGACCGGCGAGCGCAAGAAGGTTCGCACCCTGGTCGACGACGCCGTCCAGACCGTCGGCCGCAACATCGTCTGGGGCCAGTATCCGCCCGATACGACACTGCCGGTCGAGGCCGAGCTCGCCGCGGAACTCGGGGTCGGCCGCAACGTCCTGCGCGAGGCGATCAAGATCCTGTCGGCGAAGAGCCTGGTCCATGCCGGCCGCGGTACCGGGATGGTCGTGCTGCCGCGCGGCGAGTGGAACTATCTCGACCCGGACGTCATCCAGTGGAACCTGGACCACCCGGAGCTGCGCGACGAGCTGATCGACGAGCTGAGCGCGCTGCGCGCCATCATCGAGCCGCAGGTCGCGGCGCTGGCGGCGACGGCGGCGACGACGGTGGAAGTCCTGCGCCTGTTCGAAGCCTATGAGGCGATGGAGAACGCGCCCGACAAATATGCCGGCATCGAGGCGGACGTCCTGTTCCACCGCCGCCTGTTCGAGGCCAGCCACAACAAGATGATGCTGAGCCTGATGCGCACGGTGTTCGTCGTGCTGCGGGCCAATTTCGCGCTGGCGATCGAGGTCGATCTCGTCTCGTCGCGCTATCCGGACGACCACAAGCTGGTGGCCGAGGCGATCCACGACCGTGATCCGGAACGAGCGCGGGCGATCATGACCACGCTGCTCGACAAGAACATTGAGAACCTCGCCAAGATGCGCCGCGCGCGCAGCCTGCTCGGCCGGTCCCCCTGATCCTGCGCCACCACCATGCGGGCTTTCCCCGCGGCGCCAATCCTTCGAGGAAACATGACCCGCAAGACCCCACTCCGCTCGCAGGCCTGGTTCGGCGGCTTCGACAAGGACGCCTTCATCCATCGCAGCTGGATGAAGAATGGCGGCCTGCCGGACGACATGTTCGACGGCCGGCCGGTGATCGGCATCTGCAACACCTTCTCCGAGTTCACCCCCTGCAACGCGCATTTCCGGCCGCTGGTCGAGGAAGTGAAGAAGGGCGTGCTCGACGCCGGCGGCTTCCCGCTCGAATTCCCCGTCTTCTCCTGCGGTGAATCCAACCTCCGCCCGACCGCCATGCTGTTCCGCAACCTCGCCTCGATGGATGTCGAGGAGGCGATCCGCGGCAATCCGATGGACGGCGTCGTGCTGATGGCCGGCTGCGACAAGACCACGCCGTCGCTGTTGATGGGCGCGGCGTCCTGCGACCTGCCGACCATCCTGCTCTCCGGCGGCGCCATGCTGAACGGCAAGTTCCGCGGCAAGGACATCGGCTCGGGCACCGACGTGTGGAAGTTCTCCGAGGACGTGCGCGCCGGCGTGATGAGCCAAGCCGATTTCATGGCGGCGGAAAGCGCCATGTCGCGCTCGCCCGGCCACTGCATGACCATGGGCACCGCCTCGACCATGGCGTCGATGGCGGAATCGCTCGGCGTCACCCTGCCGGGCAACGCCGCCTATCCGGCCGTCGATGCCCGCCGCGCCCGCCTGGCGCGGCTGACCGGCCGCCGTGCCGTCGCCATGGTCAACGAGGACCTCCGCCTGTCGAAGGTGCTGACCCGCGCCGCCTTCGCCAACGCCATCCGCATGAACGGCGCCATCGGCGGCTCGACCAATGCCGTCGTGCACTTGCTCGCCATCGCCGGTCGCGTCGGTGTCGACCTGACGCTGGACGACTGGGATGCCTTCGGCCGCGACATCCCGACCATCGTCAACCTGATGCCGTCGGGCAAATACCTGATGGAAGACCTTTGCTATGCCGGCGGCATCCCGGCGGTCATGGACGCGATCCGCGACCTGCTCGACGTCGACGCGCTGACCGTCACCGGCAAGACGATCGCCGAGAACATCGAGGGCGTCGAGAATTTCGATCCCGACGTCATCCTGCCGCGTGACAAGGCGCTGGTGCAGAATGGCGGCATGGCGGTGCTCCGCGGCAATCTCGCGCCCGACGGCGCCATCATCAAGCCGTCGGCGGCATCGCCCGAGCTGATGCAGCATCGCGGCCGCGCCGTCGTGTTCGAGGACATCGACCACTACAAGGCGCGCGTCGACGATCCCGATCTCGACATCGACGCCAGCTGCATCATGGTGCTGAAGAACTGCGGCCCGAAGGGCTATCCCGGCATGGCCGAGGTCGGCAACATGGCGCTGCCGCGCAAGCTGCTGCAGCAGGGCGTGCGCGACATGGTGCGCATCTCGGATGCGCGCATGAGCGGCACCGCCTTCGGCACCGTCGTGCTGCATACCGCGCCGGAAGCCGCCGTCGGCGGCCCGCTGGCGCTGGTCCAGGACGGCGATTTCATCGAGCTCGACGTCGCCGGACGGCGGCTGCATCTCGATGTCAGCGACGAGGAACTCGCCCGCCGTCGCGCGCTGTGGCAGCCGCTGAAGCCCGCCATGGAAGGCGGCTATCAGTCGCTCTATGTCGAGCGCGTGCTGCAGGCCGACAAGGGCGCCGATCTCGACTTCCTGGTCGGCTGCCGCGGCCACGCCGTGCCGCGTGAGAGCCACTAGGTCGTTTGCAGCCGGGATGCGGGGCGATAGCGTTCTGCAGGCTTGACGATGACAGTCGGCACGGGTTCAAGGAGGCGGCGCGCAAGCGCCGCCTTTCTGGAATTTGCAGATGCCCTCCATGCCTGCCGCGCCTTCGGGCGATCTCGTCGCTCCGACTGACGCCGCGCGGGGAATTCCGCGTCTCATCGATGCCGCCGTCGAGGCGCGTCACTGGAAATCGGCGCGCGCCTTCCGGGACGAGCTCGGCGTCCGGCCGCGCGTGGCGCTGCCGGTCAGCTACAACGACAAGATGTTCTGGCGCCGGATCTTCGATCGCAATCCGGCCTTCGTCGCCCATTGCGACAAGCTCGCCACCAAGGAAACCTTCCGTCGCCACGCGCCCGATCTGGCCCTGGCGCGGACGCTCTGGACAGGGTCGGATCCGGCCGAGCTGCCGGATGCGCTGCGCCGCCCCGACGTCGTCGTGAAGATGAATGCGGGCTGCGCCCGCAACTGGTTCTTCCATGAGCGGCCGGACGACGAGGCCGCGTTCCGAAAGGCATGCCGGCGCTGGCTTTCGCGTCCCTACGGGCGTCGCTATGGCGAATGGGCCTATGGTGAGGCGACCCCGCGCCTGTTCGCGGAGGAGGTGCTGATGCCGGACCCCCGCGGCATGGACGAGATCAAGGTCCACCTCTTCTCTGGCGAGGTCTTCTACGCCCTGATCTATCGCGGCGAGAAGACGCCGACCGGGCTTTCCGGCATCTTCGACGCGGCCGGGCGGCGCCTGCGCGTGACCAACACGCTGGTGGCGCGCAATCCGGCGCGGGCCTTGCCTGGTTCCTACAGCGTGCCGGACTGCTATGGCGACGCAATGCGCGTGGCCCGCAGCATCGCGGCGGGAACCGACTATCTGCGGGTCGATTTCATGGTCGTCGACGGCAAGCTCCATGGCGGCGAGATCACGCCCTATCCGACCGCCGGGCTGATGACGAATTCGGATCCTGCCGTGCTCGCGGCGATGGGACGGTGCTGGGATCTCCGCCAGTCCTGGTTTCTGTCGACGCCGCAGAGCGGATGGCGGGCCGCCTACCAGCGGCGGCTGCGCCGGCATGTCGAGGCGCTCGGCAGCGAACCGATCCCCACGCTCGCCTGAGCCGCGCGCCCGGCGATCGTCACGGCCGGGGCGGGGTGTTTCACGTGTGACGAATTCCGCGGCGCGCGCGACGTCGCCATGGGCCGGCGCGGAGTTCGCCGATCTCCCGGTTTGACTTTCGCGTCGGCCGGCTTATGTCTGTTGGACCATGCTGACCTATTCGACCTTTCGCCGTTCCCTGCACCATGCGGGTCTTCTGATCGCGGGCCACTAGCCCCGGGTTCGGCGCGTCTTCGCCCCGGACACGGGGTTTGTGCCAGCATGACCTTCAACACATTCCATGAAGTCGGTCCCTCCTTGCCCTAGGGCGCGCTAGCGCCCGCAAGGCGGATCCGATCCAGCAAGACGCCTCGGAACCTTGTCGCGCGCGGCAAGCCCGAACGCATTCATTCTCGATCCGCGCTGCTCTTCCCAACGGGGGCAGGGCGATGGAAGATCAATTCGGGACCATCGTCGCTTGCGGGCAGGGCGGTCCATTTTGGAGACGAAGACTATGACCACGCGCAGCGCCGGCCGCCTGAAGCCTCGCATCACGATCCTCGCCGCCGATCACGAGCGGCTGTCGACGCTTGCCCGCGCGGCGGCCAACACCCATCCCGACGTCTCGGCGATCCTGACCGAGGAGCTCGACCGGGCGCGCGTCGTCGCCGATGCCAAGCGCGCGCATCCCTTCGTGCGGATGGGACATCTCGTCGAGTATCGCGACGACACCGCCGGCACGGTCCGCAAGGTCACGCTCGTCTATCCCGAAGATGCCGATATCGGCCAGGGCAAGATCTCGGTCCTCACCCCGATCGGCGCGGCGCTGATCGGCGTCGGCGTCGACGAATCGATCAGCTGGGAGACCCGCAACGGCGAGCTGAAGCGCCTGACCGTCCTTCACGTCGGCGACGCCGAGAGCGCCTGATGCGCATCGGCGCCGCGTTCCCGTCAGGCCCGCGGCGCTAGCGGCGGGCGGGCGCCATGGATGGATGGCTGCAGGCGCTCGTCGACTTCATTGCCCGACATCCGCATTGGGCCGGCCTCCTGGTGTTCGTCACCGCCATGGCGGAATCGATCGCCGTCGTCGGCATGGTCGTGCCGGGATCGGCGATCCTGATCGCGATCGGTGCGGTCGCCGGCCTCGGCGACCTGTCGATCTGGCCGGTCCTCGTGTGGGCGACAT
>JAEWAD010000270.1 GCA_023391905.1 Pseudomonadota bacterium
CTCCCTGAGGGAGAGGTCGGACCGAAGGTCCGGGTGAGGGTTTAGGGAACCATCCGGATTGAACGCGACGGGGCTGCGGTTTCGGCGCCCGGCCGGTGAGGCCGTAACCCCTCACACGCCGGCCCGTGGCCGTCGACCTCTCCCTCAGGGAGAGGTGAGGCGCAGGCGCTCAACGCAGATGGATCTGGCCCTAGCGCAGTTCGTCCGAGCCGTCGAAATGGCGGCTCGCCAGGTTGAAGAAGGCGGCCGGCGCATAGCGCAGGTCGCCGCCTGCGCGGATGATCATGCCGAAGCGGTTGAGCGCCAGTCCCTTGTCGGCGATCGGCCGGAACACGACCTCGCCCGAGGCGAGCGCCTCTTCGATGCCGAGCGGCGTCATGAAGGCGAGGTAGCGGCCCGTTCGCGCCAGCTCGAACAGCAGGCGGATCGAGTTGACCTCGACGAAGGAGCGCTGGCCGCGCACGCCCTGATCGAGGAACGGATCGATCACCTCGCGGATCGACAGGCCGCGCCGGGGTACGGCGAAGGGATGGCCGAAGCAGGTTGCGAAGGTGAGGCGCGTCTCGCCGGCGAGCGGATGATCGGCGCGCATGACGGCGCCGACCGGCAGGTCGCGGCGAATGGCGATCTCGATCTCGCGGCGCGGCCGCGCGATGAAGCCGAAGCCGATATCGACCTCCGCCGAGATCACCATGTCGATCACGTCCGAGGCCGACGCCATGCGGATGTCGACATGCAGGCCCGGATGGCGGGCGCCGAAATCCGCGACCAGTCCCGGCAGGATGGTCAGGCCGACGCTCTCGACCGTCGCGATCCGGACCGTTCCCGTCTTCATCCCGGCGAGGAGGCTGAGCTCGGAGATGGCCGCCTCGAGCGGGCCGGTCATCTGCCTAGCATGACGCAACAGGATCTCGCCGGCCGGCGTCAGCCGTAGCCGGCGCGCCTCGCGCGTGAACAGTGGCATGCCGAGCGTCTGTTCGAGATGGCCGATCTGCCGGGCCACCGCCGACGAGGCGATGTTCAGCCGGCGCGCCGTCTCGCGCATCGACAAGGTTTCGGCGACCATCACGAAATAGATCAGCGACGGCGTCTGGAACAGTCGCGCCAGGCTGGTCGGGGACAGGGCCGGCTTCATCTGCATGGGCATTTCTCCCCATCGTCTGGTGTCGCGACACATGATGCCTTTTCGGCAGCATCTCGCGCTTCAACAGGCACTATCATGGACACTGCGACCGGCCTAGCATGATGGTAGGGGATGGCGTCAGGTTTGCGTTGCGGCGCGGACTTGCCGGGATAAGGTGCAGGGATTGATCAAAGAATCCATTTGATCACGCCTTGGGCAGTTCCCTATGGTTCGTCCTAGGTCGGACGCCGGTACGCACTGGAATGGAACGGAAATGGGCCGCCTCACCACGCATGTTCTCGACACCGCCGCGGGCCGACCGGCGGCCGGACTGAAGATCGAGCTCTACCGTCTCGGGAGTTCGTCCGAGCTGGTGAAATCGGTCACCACCAACGCCGACGGCCGGGTCGACGGCCCCCTCCTCGAGGGAGATGCGCTGACGGCCGGTCGATACGAGCTGGTGTTTCATGCCGGCGACTATCTCCGCCGGTCGGGCGCCAGCCTGCCGGACACGCTCTTCCTCGATACCATCCCGATCCGCTTCGGTATCGGCGCGCCGGGCGAGCACTATCACGTGCCGCTTCTGATCTCGCCCTACGGTTATTCCACCTATCGGGGCAGCTGAGATGCGCGAGACCATCCGCTTCGTGCGCCGGGGCCAGATCGTGGAGACGGGCGCCGTCGAGCCGATGACGACCCTGCTCGACTATCTGCGCCTGACCGAGGGCGCGACCGGCACCAAGGAAGGCTGCGGCGAGGGAGACTGCGGCGCCTGCACGGTGGCGATCGGCCGCTCGCGCGGGGGGCGGGTGGTCTATGAGCCCGTCAATGCCTGCATCCAGCTGCTCGGCATGGTCGATGGCTGCGAGATCGTCACGGTCGAGGACCTGGCCGAGGGCGGGGCGCTGCACCCGATCCAGCAGGCCATGGTCGAGAAGCACGCCTCGCAGTGCGGGTTCTGCACGCCGGGCTTCGTCATGAGCCTGTTCACGCTCTATCAGGGCACCGAGAGCGCGGTCGAGCGTGACACCATCAACGACACCATCGCCGGCAATCTCTGCCGCTGCACCGGCTACCGGCCCATCGTCGAAGCCGGAATGGCGGTCTGCGCCGGCCCGCGTGACGATCGCTTCCGCAAGGCCGGCGAGGACACCGCCGGTGTGCTCGATTTCATCGCCGACCATCGCGACATCTTCATCGGCGACGAGGACCATTTCTTCGCCGCGCCCGCCTCTATCGATGGACTCGCCGCGCTCTACGAGCGTCATCCGAACGCGGTGCTCGTCGCCGGCGCCACCGATGTCGGCCTCTGGATCACCAAGCAGCTGCGCGACATCCCGAAGATCATCCATCTCGGCCGCGTCCGCGGCCTGGACGGCATCGAGGATACGGGCCGCGAGATCCTGATCGGCGCGGCGGCGACCTATGCGAGCGTCGAGCCCCATGCGCAGGCGCTCGACCCCGACCTCGGCGAACTGTTCCGCCGCATCGGTTCCAAGCAGGTGCGCGCCCGCGGCACGGTCGTCGGCAATGTCGCCAATGGCTCGCCGATCGGCGACACGCCGCCGGCGCTGATCGTGCTCGGCGCGACGATGGAGCTCCGGCGCGGCGACCGCGCCCGCGTCATGGCGGTCGAGGATTTCTACATCGACTACGGCAAGCAGAACCGCGCCGCCGGCGAGTTCGTCACCGGGCTTCTCATTCCGAAGCTGCGAGGCGACCAGATCTTCCGCTGCTACAAGGTGACGAAGCGCTTCGACCAGGACATTTCCTCGGTCATGGGCGCCTTCCGCTTCACGCTCGACGATCAGGGCCTGATCCGCGAGGCGCGCATCGCCTATGGCGGCATGGCCGGCATTCCGAAGCGCGCCAAGGGCGCCGAGGCGGCGTTGCAGGGGGCGGGCATCCGCGATGCCGCCGCGTGGTCGAAGGCGTTCGTCGCGTTGCGCGACGACTTCGCGCCGATGGATGATCACCGGGCGAGCGCCGCCTATCGCGCCGAGACGGCGCATGCGCTGCTCGGCAAGGCGCTGCTCGAGGCGGCGGGGACGCCGACCGAGCGTACGCGGCTGGTCGGCCGGCGGGAGGGCTTCGTCCATGCTGCTGAATAAGCCGCCCATCGTGGCCGATGCCGACCTCGCCGTGGTCCGCAAGCCGCTGCCGCATGACAGCGCCGAGCGTCATGTCACGGGTTCCGCCGCCTATATCGACGACATTCGCGAACCGGCGGGCACGCTGCATATCGCGCCCGGCTACGCGCCGATCGCGGCCGGCACCATCACGAGCCTCGATCTCGACGCTGTGCGTTCGGCGCCTGGCGTCGTCGCCGTCCTGACGGCGGCCGACATTCCCGGCGCCAATGATGTCAGCCCGAAGCTGATCGGCGACGATCCGGCGCTCGCCGTGGACCGCGTCCGCTTCCA
>JAEWAD010000275.1 GCA_023391905.1 Pseudomonadota bacterium
GACCCACCAGGGTCATCTTGCGCGGCAGCCTGGCCGTCGCGACGACGATGATCGGGCCGCCGACCACGACGCCGAGTGCGTAGCCGGTGATCAGCAGGCCGGCGCTGGGGATCGAGACGCCGAGATCCGCCGCCACTTCGGGCAAGAGGCCCATGATGACGAATTCCGTCGTGCCGATGCCGAACGAGGCAATGGCCAGGGCGAACAGCGCGATCGGCATAGTGGAAGTCCGGCAGGGAGGGCGGATGCGGACGCGAGCGCCCGGTCAGAGCATGACGGGAGATCGGTGCATTTCGCAATGCACAAATCTCGTCTCATTGCATTTTGCAATGCGGGTGTGGCGATGCCGGCTCAGGTGATCGAGGTGAACATCCGGTTCCAGCGGATCGACCACGGCCACTTCCAGAATTCCCAGACGCGGGCGCCGTCGGCGATCGAGAAGAAGATCCAGCGCGCCTTGCCCTCGAGATTCTCGTAGGGCACGTAGCCCATCGACTGCATGTCGCGGGAATCGGCCGAATTGTCCCGGTTGTCGCCCATCATGAAGAGATGGCCGGGCGGGACCTCGAACTTCGGCGTGTTGTCGTAGGAGCCGCTGTCGCCCTCGATCTCGATGATCTCGTGCTTGACGCCGTTCGGCAGCGTCTCCTCGTAGCGCTGGGCGTGGATCGGATTGCCGAAGAAATCCTTGGTCTCGTGCGGGGGAAGGGGCGTGCGCTCGACGACCCGGTCGTTGATGTAGAGGCGGCCGTCGCGGAGCTGCACCGTGTCGCCGGGCAGGCCGATGACGCGCTTGATGTAGTCGGTCGAATTGTCCTTCGGCCCCTTGAAGACCGCGATGTCGCCGCGGTCCGGCATCTGGCCCCAGATCCGGCCGTCGAACGGGCCGAGGCCATAGGGGAACGAGTAGCGCGAATAGCCGTAGGAATATTTCGAGACGAACAGGTAGTCGCCGATCTCCAGCGTCGGGATCAGCGATCCCGAGGGGATCTCGAACGGCTGGAACAGGAAGGTGCGAACGATCAGGGCGATGATCAGCGCCTCGGCGAAGACGCGGATGGTGCCGCCGAGACCGTCCTTGGACGGCTTCTTCTTCTCGGCGGTCTTCTCGATTTCAGCCATCATGCGACTTTCAGCCGATTGGGGAGCCTGTCATTTAGGCGATGCGCGACCCTGGGGCAACCGCACCGGCGCCGCAGGGCGTCGCGGCCACCGGTGTCGCGGCGGTGCACAGTCTGTCGCCGCGGGGCGATACTGACAGGCTGTCGCCGTCGCGTCATACGTCTCAGGGTTGGTCGTCTCGGAGCCGCGCGCCGGCAGGAGGGTATGGCGATGGAATTTGGCATCTATACGTTCGGCGACAACACGCCGGATCCGGCGACCGGCGTCCGGCTCGACCCGGCCGAGCGCATTCGCAATCTGCTGGAAGAGATCGAGCTGGCCGATCAGGTCGGCCTCGATGTGTTCGGTCTCGGCGAGCACCATCGGCCCGACTATCTCGTCTCGGCCCCGGATGTCGTCCTCGCCGCCGGCGCGGCGCGGACCCGGTCGATCCGCCTGACCAGCGCCGTCACCGTTCTCTCCTCCGACGATCCGGTGCGTGTGTTCCAGCGCTTCTCGACGCTCGACCTGATCTCGAACGGACGTGCCGAAATCATGGCCGGCCGGGGCTCGTTCATCGAATCCTTCCCGCTGTTCGGCTTCGACCTCGCCGACTACGACGCGTTGTTCTCGGAGAACCTGGAGCTTCTGCTGCGCATCCGCGATGCCGAGCGGGTCAGCTGGCCCGGCGGCCATCGCGCCGCCATCCAGGATCTCGGCGTCTATCCGCGCCCCGTCCAGCAGCCGCTTCCGGTCTGGATCGCGGTGGGTGGCACGCCACAATCGGTGGTGCGCGCCGGCGTGCTGGGCCTGCCGCTGGCGATCGCGATCATCGGCGGCAATCCGGCCCATTTCCAGCCGTTGGTCGAGCTCTATCACCGTACCGGCAAGGAGGCCGGCGTCGATCCCGCCGGCCTCCGCGTCGGCATCAATTCGCACGGCTTCATCGCCGAGAATTCGCAGGACGCCGCCGACATCGCGTTTCCGCCCTTCGCCGCGGTCATGACCAAGCTCGGCCGGGAACGGGGCTGGCCGCCGACGACGCGCGGCCAGTTCGAGGCGCAGCGCCGGCTGAACGGGGCGCTCTTCGTCGGCAGCCCGTCCGAGGTGGCGGAAAAGATCCTCTACCAGCACGAGCTCTTCGACCACGACCGCTTCCTGATCCAGTTCAGCGTCGGCACGCTGCCGCACGACAAGATGATGAAGTCGATCGAGCTGTTCGGAACGAAGGTCGTGCCGGAGGTTCGCAAGGCGCTAGGCCGGCGCTAACGATTGGGCAAGAAGCGTTAACGGCGGCGCCCGGGACAGCGGCGAAGCGATTCGTCGACCCGTGCCGCGCTGCCCGCCGGAAGGGCGCTGATGCGCTGATAAAGGTCAGCAAAACTGCCGCTTTCTCGCCTCTGTTGATACAAGGCGGGCCTGCAACCCAGATTTTTTTAACGGCCTTCCGCCGTACGGAATTCCTCAACTTTCGGCGTTGAAAGGGTTAACGGCCCCGGCGTGGTTAACCACTCGTTAACCGGCGTGTCGCACAGATTGCTTAACAGAAGGCAAATTGCGATCGTGGCTACTCCCGCTTCAAAACAACGCGCTCCAATCCGGTTCCGGGGACGGTCCTTCCTCGCCACCGTGCTCGCGCCCGAGCTTCCGCTGGCCGACTGGCTGGCCGAACTCGACAAGCTGTCCAAGCGTTCCGAGGGCTACTTCGCCAGTCGCCCCGTCATTCTCGACGTCACCGGCCTCGCCATCACCAAGCGCGACTTCGCAGAGCTGATCGCCATGCTCTACGAACGCGAGATCAAGGTGATGGGGGTCGAGGGCGCCGATCCGTCCTGGCTCGGCTTCGGCATGCCGCCCTCCGTGAGCGGTGGCAAGCAGACCGAAATCCTGCACAAGCCGTCCGCCGAGCCACCCAAGCCGCAGCAGAGCTTCGCCGACCGGGCGATCCCCTCGCTTCTGATCGAGACGCCGGTTCGCTCCGGGCAGTCGATCATCTTCCCGCAGGGCGACGTCACGGTGGTGGGCTCGGTCGCGTCCGGCGCCGAAATCATCGCCGGCAACTCGATCCACATCTACGGCACGCTGCGCGGGCGGGCGATCGCGGGATCCACCGGCAACGCCGCCGCGCGGATCTTCTGCCAGAAATTCGAGGCCGAGCTGATCGCCATCGACGGCCTCTACCAGACTGCCGACGACCTGGATGCCAGCCTGCGCGGCCGGCCGATCCAGGCGTGGCTCGAAAATGACAAGATGAACATGGCGGCGCTGGCCTGAGCCAGCAAGGAGCAGAAGCAATGTCTCAGGTTCTCGTTGTGACATCCGGCAAGGGCGGCGTGGGCAAGACGACGTCCACGGCCGCCATCGGTGCCGCGCTGGCCATGTCGGGCCAGCGCGTGGCCGTCGTCGACTTCGACGTCGGCCTGCGCAATCTCGACCTCGTCATGGGCGCCGAGCGCCGGGTCGTCTACGACCTGATCAACGTCGTGCAGGGCGAAGCGAAGCTGCAGCAGGCGCTGATCCGCGACAAGCGCCTCGACACGCTCTACGTGCTGCCGGCCTCGCAGACCCGCGACAAGGACGCGCTGACCGACGAGGGCGTCGGCCGCGTCATCGAGGAGCTTCGAAGCCGCTTCGACTGGGTGCTGTGCGACAGCCCGGCCGGCATCGAGCGCGGCGCGACGCTGGCCATGCGCTACGCCGACGAGGCCGTCATCATTACCAATCCCGAGGTCTCCTCGGTGCGCGATTCCGACCGTATCATCGGCATGCTCGATTCCAAGACGCTGAAGGCCGAGAAGGGCGAGTACATGGAGAAGCATCTCCTGCTCACCCGCTACGACGCCACGCGCGCCGAGCGCGGCCAGATGCTCAAGGTCGAGGACGTGCTGGAGATCCTGTCGATCCCGCTGCTCGGCATCATCCCCGAGAGCGAAGCCGTCCTGAACGCCTCGAACGTCGGCTGCCCCGTCACGCTGGTCGACAGCGACAGCGCCCCGGCGCGCGCCTATCTCGACGCCGCGCGGCGCCTCGAGGGCGAGAACATCCCGATGGTCGTCCCGTCCGAGCGGCGCGGCGGTCTCATCAGCAAGCTTTTCGGTCGGAGGGCTGCATGACGATCTTCAACTTCTTCAAGCCGGCGCGTTCCGCGCCGGTGGCGCGCGACCGGTTGCAGATCCTGCTGCAGCACGAGCGCGTCTCGGCCGGCGCCAGCGATCTGATCGCCAAGCTCCGCGAGGAGATCCTCGGCGTCATCGCCCGCCACGTCGACATCCCGGCCGACAAGGTCCAGGTGAAGATGCAGCGCGCCGAGGCGGTATCGACGCTCGAGGTCGAGATCGAGCTGCCGAATCCGGTACGCAGCCGCTCCGAAAAGGCGGCCTGAAGCCCTCGAAGGCCGGCATCATCGCCGGCTTTTTTTCGTTTCCGGTTTTCGCAATCACCTTCCGTAAGGTAAGTTTTTGCTCAACTCCCGCGTCGCACGCCGATGCGGGAGTTTTTCTTTTCGGCGACTGCATATTCCACTGGTCTCCCGAGGCGGAAATCCGCCACGCTCCGGTTGTGGGGCAACGGAGGGAAGACGAGCATGTCGCTGTATATCCTGGCGCTTCTGATCGGCGTCGTCGCGGGGTTGCGCGCCATGACGGCGCCGGCGGCGGTCAGCTGGGCCGCCTATCTCGGCTGGATCAACCTCGACGGCAGCTGGCTGGCCTTTCTCGGCCACTGGATCGCGCCCTGGGTCCTGAGCCTGCTCGCGCTCGCCGAACTGGTCACCGACCAGCTCCCGAGCACGCCGAGCCGCAAGGTACCGGTGCAGTTCGCGACCCGCGTCTTCATGGGCGCGGTCTGCGGCGCGGCGCTCTGCTTCGCCGGGGGCGCCTGGATCGGCGGCCTCGTCGCCGGCGCCATCGGCGCGGTCATCGGTACGCTCGGCGGCTATGAGGCGCGCAAGCGCCTGGTCGCCGCGACGGGCGGCTGGGACCTGCCGATCGCATTGCTGGAGGATGCGGTCGCCATCGTCGGCGCGATCTGGATCGTCACCTCGATCGGCTGAGCAATACACGTCGAGGACGAATATCGCCTCACCTCTCCCA
>JAEWAD010000299.1 GCA_023391905.1 Pseudomonadota bacterium
CTTCCAGCCTCCGGTCTGCGACCGGCGCTACTGCTGGATAAGGCCATCGATCGTCGCCGCGGCTTCCGTCAGGGCGGCTTCAGGCTGGGCCTGACCGATATAGGTCTTCTGCACGGCGGCGATCACCGCGTCGACCATCTGCTCCCAGTTCGCCGCCGGCGGCGCGAAGCGGGCATAGGGCAGCATGTCGGTGAAGGCCTTGAGCTGCGGATCGTTGGCGAAGACCGGCGCGGCGGCCTCCTCCTTCATCACCGGCAGGAAGCCTTCCTTGGTCGAGAACTCGATGCGCCATTTCGGGCTGAACGCGGTCTCGGTCAGGAACTTCATCGCGAGCTCCTTGTTCGGGCTCGAATTGAACACCATCAGCGTATCGGTGACGCCATAGGTGGCCTTGGTCGAACCCTCCGGGATCGGCGCGATGGCATAGTTGAGGTTCGGCGCATCCGCCTTGATCTGGCCGCGCAGCCAGGGCCCGGTCAGGATCATGCCGATGCGGCCCTGCTTGAACAGGCGCTCGATGTCCTGGCGGTTGAGGCCGCTCGGATCGGGCTCGGTCAGGCCCTCGTCGATCATCGACTTGTAGAGCGTCAGCGCCTTGACCGCCTCGGGGCTGGCGACGCCGGACTTGCCGTCCTTGATGATGTCGCCGCCATGCGTCCACAGCGAATAGTACCAGTAGGCGTCGGTCTCGATTTCCTTGCCCTGCAGGGCGAAGCCATAGGCGTCGGTGCCGAGCGCCTTGATCTTCTTGGCGGTGTCGACGACGCCGTCCCAGTTCGCCGGCGGCTCGTTGACGCCGGCCTTCGCCAGCAGGTCCTTGTTGTAGTACATGGCGCGCGCCGAGGCGGCGACCGGCAGGCCGTACATCTTGCCGTCGAAGGTCGAGGGCGACAGGAAGGACTCGATGAAGCCGGCCTTGAATTCCGGCGTCATGTAGCCGTCGAGCGGCTCGGCGATGTCGTTCTTGACATAGTCGACGAGCCAGCGCGTGCCGATCATGGCGATGTCCGGCGCGGTGCCGCCGGCGATATCCGTGGTCAGGCGCTGCTGGAGGTTATCCCACTGGATGACCTCGATCTTCACCTCGTCGCCAGGATGCTTCTCCATGAAGTCCTTGGCCATGCCCTCGAACAGCTCCTGCGTCGCGGCGCTGTAGTAGCCGAGCACGACGCGGATCGTCGCCGCCTGCGAGGCGGATGTTGCGCCGAGCAACACCGCGGCGCCGGCCAGAAGACTGAGAACCCTGCGCTTTTTGCTTTGGTACATTGAACTTTTCCTGTCGTATTCATTGCGTGAATGTCAAACGAACGAAAGAGCAGTCGATGTAACCTTCACCTCTCCGCGACGGACGCCGAATTGTTTCTTGTTCCCCTGGCGCGTCGTTGATGAAGAGGTGTCTATCTGCTATCCGGCGACGGTCGGCCATGCGGGCCGCGATCCATGCGCCAGAGAGACCTGAGATCCGCCCGGGCCGGGCCAGCCAATCCTCCCATTTCCCCTGCCGGACTCGCGGGCGTCATCGCCCTGTCGCGGCAGCCCCGTTCCGGAAACCGAAGCCTGTCCCGGTCGCCAATGCCGGCGCCGAGATCCCGATCATGTGTCGGGCGGAGCGCTCCTGCCAAGCTCTTTTTTTGGATGCGCAGTCAAGAGTTCTAGGCAGCCGGAATCCCCCGCCGCACCTGCACAGTACTCGTCCGCAAACGCAAAATATTGGCAGCGCCTGGCGCCCAATTCATCGTCACATTGCGGGGCCTCCGGGCATGTTTACGCCCGGAAAGCATCCTTGTTCATTTCGACCGAACTGGAAACAACCTCAGCGCGGATGCCACCAGCGGCCGGCGACGACGACGCCGTCGGCGAAGATCCGCTCGGAGACCGTTTCGACGAAGCCGCGCGAATCCTCGAGCGGGAAGCTGCCCTCGCGCAGCGACAGGATGCTGGCGTCGCCCGGGCTGCCCGGCTTCAGCGTGCCGAGTTCCGGACGGCCCAGCGCCTGGGCGGCGTTGACCGTCGACGCGGCGATGACATCCCGGAGCGACATGCCGAGGACCAGGAATTTCGACATCGTCGTCACCTGGTCGAAGGCCGGGCCGTTGATGCAGAGCGCGTGCACGTCGGAGGAGATCGTGTCGGGCGGGAAGCCCTCGGCCAGCATCGCCCTTCCGGTCTTCCAGGCGAACGAGCCCATGCCGTGGCCGATGTCGAAGATCACGCCGCGCTGGCGCGCCGCGAGCACCTCGGGCTTGATCCGGCCCCTGCCGTCGACCGGCGCGTTCGGGAACGGGCGGAAGCAATGGGTCAGCACGTCGCCGGGGCGCAACCGGTCGACCACTTCCTCGTAGGAGGGAGGCGGCTCGTCGATATGCACCATCATCGGCATGCCGAGCTCGTCGGAAACCTGCAGCGCGACGTCGAGCGGCGCGATGCCGCTGTCACCGCTGGCATGGCGGCCGATGCGCACCTTGATGCCGACGACGACGTCGCGGTTGGCATCCGCCACCTCGACCGCGTCCTGCGCCGCCATCAGGCGCATGTCGTGGCTCTCGCCGACCATGATGCGGTTGGAGAAGGCATAGATGCCGGCGAAGGAGACGTGCAGATAGGCGAGGATGCGGACCGCGCTCGGCTCGATCACATGCTTGCGGAAGCCCGGAAAATTGCCGGGGCCGGCGCTGCCAGTATCGACCGAGGTCGTCACCGCGCTCTGGCGCGCATAATCCTCGGCGTCGACGCCGAGCGAGGTGCCGCCCCAGTAGACATGGGTGTGCAGGTCGATCAGGCCGGGGGTGACGATCTTGCCCGAGACGTCACGCCGATCGGCGCCCTCGGCCGCGAGATTGTCGCCGATCGCCGCCACCTTGCCGTCGGCGAAGGCCACGTCGGTGACGCGGTCGATGCCCTGCGACGGATCGATGACCCGGCCCTTGGCGAGAACGAGGTCGAAGCGCATGCGCTGATGCTCCCTGCTGCGCGAATGGGGGCACCGGCGAAAGGACGCGCATCGTCCGATGCACGACCATGGCCGTTTCTCTGGATTCTTCCCCCGTTCGTGCGACGATTGCACAAGACGGGCGGTTCGGAAAGGGCCGCGGCGGCGATCGAATCGGGTGGATAAGCGGAGGCTGTCGTGCCCGAGGGAGGGGCGAGCACCCTAAGTTGCCCTCCCCGTCCCCCGTCCCGGCATCTCCCCCCGACACACCGGAACAGCGCCCCCTTTTTCAGGGATGCGCGGGCCTTGCCGGCACTGGGCGCTCCCATTGAAGGAACCGTCCCCGACCAGCGGAACTCGTCGCGCCGGGTCCGAAGCAGACGACGACGCGGGGCGCACAATGGTGGCAATCGACGCGCCGCGCAATACCAATCATTCGTTTGATATAGAAACAATCACGCGACAGTGCCGAAGCAATGGCATTCCGCAGGCCGGAAGATGCGCCGGCAAAGCTCCGCGTCCCGCCGCCCTCACACGAAATAGGAAGACGGCGTGACGTCGTGGCTGGAGCGGAAGGCGGCGAGGCGCTCCGCCGCCTTCTCGCTGGAGGCGAGCAGATGCTGCCAGAGAAGCTGTTTCGCCGTCACGACATCCTGGCGGGCGATCGCCTGCATGATCTCGAGATGCTCCTCCATGAACGAATCGAAGAAGGGCTCGCGCTGCAGCGCGACCTGGAGGTGCTTGCCTGAGACGAGGATGCAGCGGGTGCGCTTCAGCGCCTCGACGATCTCCGGATTGCCGCCATAGGCGAGGCAGCCGATATGCAGCTCTTCCTCGAGCACGTCGAGCTCGGCGCTGCCGGCGCCGCCGCCGACCTCGCCGCGCAACCCGGCCTCGAGATGCGCGGTCATGGCGGCCAGCACATCGGGCGGGATCTTGCCGATCGCCGCGCCGAGCGCCGCCGGCTCGAGCAGCATGCGCAGCTCGTAGAGATCGTGGAAGCGCGCCTCGTCGAGCGGGATGATCCACCAGTGCGATTTCTCGCCCTTGGCGACGATGCCTACCTGCTGGGCGTGGATCAGGAGATCGCGCGCCACGGTGCGGCCGACGTCGAAATGGCGGGCCAGCGCCAGCTCGTTGACGCGGAAGCGGCCGAACACGGAGCGCAGGATGACCTCGCGCTCGAAATCATAATAGAGCGACTGCCAGGCGAAATGCTTTGGCGGCGGCGCGGCGCCGGCCTCCATGTCGAGCATGTCGGCGGAGATCTTGATGCGCTTCGGCACATCGCCCGTGCCGACCAGCAGGCCACGGCCGTCGAAGCGGCTGAGCAGCCCCTCCTCCTCGAGCAACTGCAGCGCCTGCTTCACCGGCGAGCGGCTGGAACCGAAGATCGAGGCGAGCGGCCCCTCGAGCAGCACCGCGCCCTCGGGCAGGCTGCCGCTCTCGATACCGCGGCGCAGCCGCTCGGTGATGGACGCGTAGGCCGGCGTCCTGTCGACACCGGCCCCACGCTTATCCTGTCCGCGTCTCGTGACCTTCAGGTCACCGCGCCGATCTGCCATGGCACGAACTCATTATCGCCGAATCCGAAATCTTCGCTGAGGGTGTGCTGGCCGGACGCGATGGCGATGACGGCCTCGAAGATGCGCTCTCCCGCCGCCTCGATCGTGTCCTCGCCGGTGACGATGCCGCCGCAGTTGACGTCCATGTCCTCCTGCATGTGCTCGTACATCTCGCTGTTGGTGGCGACCTTGATGCACGGCGCAGGCTTGAACCCGGACACCGACCCCCGACCGGTGGTGAAGACGATAATGTTGCAGCCCCCCGCGACCTGCCCCGTTACCGCTACGGGATCGTAGCCGGGTGTATCCATAAAGACAAACCCGCTCTGGTCGATAGGCTCGGCATATTCATAGACCGCGGCGAGCGGCATGGTGCCACCCTTGGCGACGGCGCCGAGCGACTTTTCCAGGATGGTGGTGAGGCCGCCGGCCTTGTTGCCGTGCGACGGGTTGTTGTTCAGCTCGGCATTGTTCTTGACGGTGTAGTCGCGCCACCAGTCGATCCGGTCCATCAGCTTCTGCGCCACGGCGGGCGACTGGGCGCGACGGGTCAGGAGATGCTCGGCGCCGTAGATCTCCGGCGTCTCGCTCAGCACGGCCGTGCCGCCATGCTTGACCAGCAGGTCGGCCGCATAGCCGAGCGCCGGATTGGCGGAAATGCCGGAATAGCCGTCCGAGCCGCCGCACTGCAGCGCCAGCTTGAGGCCGGAAAGCGGCACGGTGGTGCGCTGCATGGCGTTGGCGATCGGCAGCATCTCGCGGATGATCTCCGACGCCGTCTCGATCGTCTTGCGCGTGCCGCCAAGGCGCTGGATCGTCATCGTGCGCAGCATCGGGCCTTCCTCGAGGCCGAACTTCTCCAGGATCGGCTCGATCTGGTTGGTCTCGCAGCCGAGGCCGATCATCAGGATGCCGGCGAAGTTCGGGTTCTTGGCATAGCCGCTCAGCGTGCGGATCAGGAACTGGTAGCCTTCCGCCTTGGTCGAGATGGCGCAACCGGTGCCATGCGTCAGCGCCACGACGCCGTCGACATTGTCGAAGCCGGCGAGGCCGCCACCACGGTTGAAGCCGTCGGCGATGGCGCGCGAGACGGTCGCCGAGCAGTTCACCGAGGTGATGATGCCGATATAGTTGCGCGTGCCGACCTGGCCGTCCGGGCGGACATAGCCCTCGAAGGTCCTACGCTCGGATTCGGGCAGCAGCGGCGTCGGCCGGCTGTCGACCGCGAACTCATGCGTCACGTCGCTGTCCTGCATGGCGAGATTGTGCAGATGCACATGTTCGCCGGGCTGGATCGACGCGCTGGCGAGACCGATCACCTGGCCGTATTTCAGCACCGCCTCGCCCGCCTCGATCGGCTGCGTCGCGATCTTGTGGCCGCTCGGAATCTCGTTCCGCGCCACGACATTGGAGCCCGGCAGCACGGTGCCGGCGGAAATGACCGCCCGCGCCACGCTGACGTTGTCCGTCGGATTGAGCTGGATCACCGGGGAAATTGGGGCTGGCGTCGACATGTTCATTTCCGATAAAATGGTTATTGCGTGCACCAATCAATCATGTTAGATCTGTTCCAGTCAACAGAATAATAAGAATACCCCACGGGAAAGCGGCGCGGGAGGCACGCAATAATTCGAACTGCGATCTATAGAGATCGTATCCGTTCGTATTATGCGAATCCCCCACCAAACTTTAGATCCGGGAATACAGAACCTCTTCGTCGCAAGACGTAGCGGAACGGGTGGAATTACGTCTTGTCATATGAATTCGATTTCTCGTTCATAAACGACTACATGCCGGATATCTGGTACGGAATCTGGCTTTCGCTCGGGATGACCTTCGTCTCCATCGTCCCCGGCTTCGCGCTCGGCACCGGCTGCGCCATCGGCCGCCTGTATGGCCCGCCCTGGGTGCAGCGCCTCGTGACCATCTATGTCGAGGGCATCCGCAACACGCCGCTCATCATCCAGGTGTTCTGGCTGTTCTTCGGCCTCGCCGTGCTGCAGATCCGCGTCGGGCCGTTCCCCGCCGCCGTCATCGCGCTCGTCATCAATGTCGGCGCCTACACCGCCGAGATCATGCGCGCCGGCTTCCAGAGCATCCCGAAGGGCCAACTCGAGGCCGCCGCCTGCCTGGCGCTGAAGCCGAGCCAGAGCCTGTGGTCGGTGCAGCTGCCGCAGGCGGTCGAGCGGGTCTATCCCGCGCTCGTCAGCCAGTTCGTGCTGATGATGCTGGCCACCTCGATCATGTCGCAGATCTCGGCCGAGGAGCTGACCGGCGTCGCCTACATGATCCAGTCCTTCACCTTCCGCGGCTTCGAGGTCTACCTCGTCATCGCGGCGATCTATCTGGCGATGGCCTGCCTGCTGCGGCTGACCCTGCTCGGCATCGCCCAGGTCTCCTTCCCCCGCAAGCGCCGGCTCGGCACGTCGCTCTGATGCGCGCCGTCCCTTTCCGCCTGCCCCTTCAAGCGACGCACGGATCACGCCCATGTTCGGACTGACCATCGAGCAGCTCGCCTTCATCTTCCGCGGCGCCGGCTGGACCATCGTCCTGTCGCTGCTCGGCTTCGTCGGCGGCACCCTTCTCGGCCTGCCGGTGGCGCTCGCCCGCGCCTCCCACAATCGCGGCCTCAACTGGCTCTCCGGAGCCTTCGTGCAGCTGATCCAGGGCATTCCGCTGCCCGTCATCATGTTCGTCGTCTATTTCGGCATCTCGATCGGCGGCTATGACGTGCCGGCCCTGGTCGCCGCCGGAATCGCCATGACGCTCTATTCCAGCGCCTATCTCGGCGAGATCTGGCGCGGCTGCATCCAGGCGGTGCCGAAGACGCAGTGGGAGGCCGGCGAATGCCTGGCACTCACCAACACCCAGCGCTTCGTCTACGTGATCCTGCCGCAGGCGCTCCGCATCGCCGTGCCGCCGACCGTCGGCTTCCTGGTGCAGATCGTGAAAAACACCTCCTACGCGGTCGTCATCGGCTTCTTCGACCTCACCTACTCGGCCAAGGTCATCAACAACTCGACCTTCATGCCCTTCACCGTCTTCACCATCGCGGCGCTGATCTATTTCGCGATCTGCTTCCCGATGTCGGCGCTGGCGCGCCGGTTCGAACGCCGCCTCACCCGCAGCTGAGGAACGCCATGAACGCGACATCGAAAATCAACACGACCACCGCCAGCGCGATCGAGGCCAGCTCCATGACCAACGCCACCCCGCTCGTGCGCTTCGAGGGCGTGCGCAAAAGCTTCGGCGAGCTCGAGGTGCTGAAGGGCATCGACCTCGAGGTCAAGACCGGCGAAGTGGTGGCGCTGATCGGGCGCTCGGGCTCCGGCAAGAGCACGGCGCTGCGCTGCGTCAACGGGCTCGAGCGCATCAATGCCGGCAAGCTGACCGTCTGCGGCCGCGACCTGCACAACGGCAATGTCGACCTGCGCGAGCTGCGCCAGGACGTCGGCATCGTGTTCCAGAGCTACAATCTGTTCCCGCACCTGACCGTCGAGCAGAACGTGACGCTCGCGCCGCGCAAGGTGCACAAGATCGGCGCCGCCGAGGCCCGCAAGCTCGCCGGCGAGGTGCTGGCGCAGGTCGGCCTCTCGGACAAGGCGCAGAACTATCCCGAGCAATTGTCCGGCGGCCAGCAGCAGCGCGTCGCCATCGCCCGATCGCTCGCCATGCGGCCGAAGCTGATCCTGTTCGACGAGGTGACCTCGGCGCTCGATCCCGAGCTCACCGGCGAGGTGCTGCGCGTCATCGAGAAGCTCGCGTCGGAAGGCATGACGATGATGCTCGTCACGCACGAGATGGCCTTCGCCCGCTCCGTCGCCGACCAGGTGGTGTTCATGCACCACGGCAAGATCTGGGAGACCGGCACCGGCGACATGCTCGCCAACCCGCAGACGCCGGAGCTGCGCCAGTTCGTCGGCAACGGACTCTGACCGCCCGGCCCGATTTCTACCAAGTGGAGGAAGACACTATGAACATGAAACGTCTCTTCGGCGGCGTCGCCCTGTCGCTCGCGCTCTGCGCCGGTG
>JAEWAD010000360.1 GCA_023391905.1 Pseudomonadota bacterium
GGCTCAAGGAAGACGCGATATGGGAGGACGATCGTCGGGAGCCCGGGCCGTCGCCACGAGCACCGCGCCGGGATGGCGGCGGTAGGATTTCTGCGGTGCCGTCACGCCCGATGGCGCAGGTGCGGGCCAGAGCATCGCGCTCGACCCCATGCAGACCAGCTCGCAAAGGCCCGGCTCGGCGGCACAGATGCTGTCGGCGGCGCAGGCAGGCGCCTTCGACATGGCGGCATGGTCCCCATGTTGATTCGTGTGCTGCATGGGGGCCGCAGCCTCACGCATCGCGGCCATGCCGGTTTCGTGCGCCGAGGCCGCGAAGGACACGACCGCAAGCGCCATCACCGAAACGAGGATCATCAAGGCCCGCAACATGCGCGGAAGATACCGGCTCGCCCTGGCGATGTCCAACCGCGCGGGCAATTCGACGGCACGCTCGGCGCTGTCGCCGCGCGCGAAAAGGATGCTGGAACGAAAAAACGCGCCACAACGGCGCGTCTCGGCAACGATGAATTGTCTTGAAGAAAATGGCGCGCCCGAAAGGATTCGAACCTCTGACCCCCAGATTCGTAGTCTGGTGCTCTATCCAGCTGAGCTACGGGCGCCTGCCGATTTTCGACGCCGGGGAGCAACACTCCGGGGCGCCGTGCCGACCATCAGGTCGTCGACGAGGGGATTGCTACAGCCTCGTTCCGCCGAATGCAAGCGGCGATTTTCACGATCCTGTGGGGAAAATTTCGACGGCCTAGCCGACACGGGCCCGGGCGGCGAGATCGAAGGCAATCGGCCGGTCGGGCATGGAGATCTCGAAGATGGCCCCCGGCGCGCCCTGATCGACGAGCCCGATCGTGCCGCCATGCGCCCGTATGATCTCGGCCGCGATGGCGAGGCCGAGCCCGGTTCCGCCCGGGCGAGCACCGCCCTGGAAGGCCTGGAAGAGATGCTCGCGCGCCTTCACCGACACGCCGGGACCGGTGTCGCAAATACGGATCGTCACCACGGATCCGTCGCGGCGCGCCTCGATCCAGAGCCGGCGCACCACGGCTGGATCCGCTTCGCCGTCCATGGCCTGCACGGCGTTGCGGCAGAGATTGAGCACAACGCGGAACAGTTGCTCCGGGTCGGCGTCGACCTCGAAGCCGGGCTCCACCCGGCTCTCGAATCGGATGATCGCGTGATTGTCGAGCCCGAGCACCTCGGCGACGTCATGCGCGATCCGCGTCAGTGCGACGAGTCGCCGCTGCGGCTCGCGCTCGCGCGCCCGGCCATAGGTGAGCGTCGACTGGCAATAGTCGATGGCGCGCCCCAGCGAGGCGATCAGCTTGGGCGCGAAGCGCTGCACCGCCGGATCCGGCAGCGCCGCGATGCGGTCGGAGAAGAGCTGCGCCGAGGCCAGCAGATTGCGCAGGTCGTGATTGACCTTCGAGACGGCGAGACCGAGATCGGCGAGATGGCGCTTCTGCGCCAGCGTCTCGGTCAGATGCCCCTGCATCGCCGCGAGCTTGTCCTCGGCGATGCCGATTTCGTCGGAGCGGCCGCTCGGCTCGATGATCCGCCCCTTGTCCTCCGGGTCTTCCGAATAGCGCACCATGGCCTGGGCGAGGCGCCGCATCGGCCGGATCAGCATGCGCTGCAGGCTGACATAGATGAACAGCGCCGTAAGGATCGAGATGATGGCTGAAACCACCAGCATGGTCGCCGAGAAGCTCATCATCGCCGCGCGCAGCGGACGATCGCTGATCACCAGCTCGAGGCTCTGGCCGCCGACTTCCGGCCCGATGACGCGGAGCGTCCGCGGCTGCCAGGCCAGAAGGGTCGACAGCGCCGCCGTGATGGAGCCGATCACCTCCGTCTGGCGGAGGTCCGCGATCTCGTCGACGCTCGGCGGCATGTCGGTGGTCGCCAGCAAGCGCGTCGCATCGCCGGTGCGCAGCACGATCGCCGTCGCACCGACGGAGGCGAGCAGCTCGTCCTGCACCGTGCGGGGAACGTCGCCCCAGGCCGACGACCCGAGCAGCACGCTCGCCGCCTCGGCCGTCGCCAGACGCTCTTCCAGGAAGCTGATGCGATAACCGGAAATGGCGGGAACAAAGGCCGCCACTTCGCTGATCATGACGAACACGACGGTGAGCAGGATCAGCTTGATCGAAAGCCCGAAGGCGTGGCGGCGCGGGCGCGCGGGAGCAACGTCCGGCACGGCGGCCTGCTCGATCGTGCCGGCTTCTCCCGATCTGACGTTGATGCCCGTCACACTGCCGTCGTTCAATCGGCGCTCCTTCATGGCCGATGACGCGGCATGATGCGCCAAGCCGACGCACCCCGTCAAACCTCGGTCGATCCCGGCGAGTGACGCCGAAACAGCGTCGCGGCCATGCCCGGCGCCATTCCTTTCGCGCGCAGGGCGGAGTCGCGTTGACTTGGGTGGACCATGTCCGTATAAGCCGGGCTCACGAGAGCACGCTTCCCGTCATGCCTTGGCTCGGATTTCCGATCCGGTCTCGGACATGTGGAACTACGCCGCCGGGAAGGCTCGCTCATCCGACGATAGACAATGAATTCGAGGGGCCGCCCCGGGCGGTGACGACGCATGAAGCGCACCTATCAACCGAGCAAGCTCGTTCGCAGCCGCCGTCATGGCTTCCGCGCCCGCATGGCGACCGTCGGTGGCCGTAAGGTCATCGCTGCCCGCCGCGCCCAGGGCCGCAAGAAGCTCACTGCCTAATTCGGCAGGAGATGGCCGGCCGGCGCCCGGAAAGGCTTCCCATGGATCAGATCAAGACCATGGATCGTCTCAAGAAACGCGCCGAATTTCTCGCCGTCGCCGGGGGGGCTCGCGCCTCCCGGCGCGGTTTTGTTTTGCAGAAGCGCGATCCCGACGCGGATGCACCGGGCCGTGCCGCGCGCATCGGCTATACGGTCACGAAGAAGATGGGCAATTCGCCCGAGCGCAACCGGATCCGGCGCCGGCTCAGGGCCGCGATCAGCCTCGCCGGCGGCACGCACGCCGTCCCGGGCACGGATTATGTGCTCGTCGGTCGCCGCGCCGCACTGTCGCAGCCCTTCGAACTCCTCGTGGCGGACCTTATCTCCGGCTTCGACGCCTTGCAGCGTCCCGCAGCCGGCGCGCGCCAGTCCGAGCGCGGCAAGCAACAGCCCGGCAACCGGGCCAAGCGACCTCACCCGAAAGACGTGAACGATGACCGATAACCGCAATCTGATCCTAGCCGTCGTCCTGTCCGTGGCGGTGGTTTTCGGATGGCAGTATTTCGTCGCTGGCCCGAAGCTCGAGCAGGCCAGCCGGGTTGCGCAGGAACAGCAGCAGGCCACGCATGAGGCCGCCTCGGCCGCCGCCGACGCCGCCGCGCCCGGCACGAGCGCAACGCCCGGCACCCCGGCCCAGGC
>JAEWAD010000364.1 GCA_023391905.1 Pseudomonadota bacterium
AGCCGGAGCAGCCTCGGCGGGCGCTGCGGCTTCGGGCTCTGGCAGCGGAACCGGGCTGTGCGACAGCGTGCGCAGATAGGCGATCAGGTTGGCGCGATCCTCGGACTTCGAGATACCGGCGAAGCCCATGGCCGTGCCCGGCATGTCGGTCTTCGGGTTCTTCAGGAAGGTGTAGAGGTGCTCGTAGGTCCACTTCTTGCCGTCGGTATGCGCGGTCTGCATCACGCCGGAATACTTGAAGCCTTCGGCCGAGCCGATCGGACGGTCGACGATGTTGTAGAGGTCCGGACCGACCTTCGAGCCGGCGCCCTCGACGAAATTGTGGCAGGCGGCGCACTTCTTGGCGACGGCCTCGCCGGCATCGACCTTGGCGCTGGCGAGCAGAACGGCGATCGGCGTCTCCACGGCGGCGGCGGCACCGCCCTCGCCACCGGCCGGCGCCTCGGCCACCTCGATGACGAAGCCCGGCTTCTCGGGCACGGCCGGAGCATAGATCTCGCCGGCGAAGATGCTCAGCGACATCACGACCAGGAGCGTGAACAAGACCGCGCCGAGAATCTTGTTAAGTTCGAATGAATCCATCGGTCTTGGCCCCAGGCGATTCAATTAGGCTATGGGACCGGCTGCCCCGCGGCGCCATGCCCCCCTCATGTGGCGCGGAAACTACAAGCTTTCCAGTGTGGGGCGCAATACGTATGAACGTCCCCTGATTGAGACGTTTTGACACCCGCATGTCGGCATGGCGGGCAAATCAAGGAAAATCCGATGAGTTCTGCCGCCGAGGCCCTCGTCCTTATCCCCGCCCGCATGGCCGCGACCCGGCTTCCGGGCAAGCCTCTCGCCGACATCAACGGCGTGCCGATGATCGTGCATGTCTGGCGGCGCGCCACCGAGGCGCGGATCGGGCCGGTGGTCGTGGCGACCGATGATTCTGCCATCGCGGATGCCGTTCGCGCCGCCGGCGGCGAGGCGGTGATGACGCGGGCGGATCACGCCAATGGCTCGTCGCGCATCCACGAGGCGGTGCGGCTGCTCGATTCGGCGGGCCGCTACGACGTCATCGTCAACGTGCAGGGCGACCTGCCGACGATCGAGCCGGCCTCGGTCGCCGCCTGCTTCGCGCCGCTCGCCGACCCCGCCGTCGATATCGCGACGATTGCGGCGCTGATCGACCGCGACGAGGACCGCACCAACGAGAACGTCGTCAAGGTCGTCGGCACGCCGCTCGCGGCGGACCGGCTGCGCGCCCTCTATTTCACCCGCGCCACTGCGCCCTGGGGTCCCGGGCCGCTGCTGCATCACATCGGCCTCTACGCCTATCGCCGCGCCGCGCTCGACCGCTACGTCGCCCTGCCGCCCTCGACGCTCGAGCAGCGCGAGAAGCTCGAGCAGTTGCGGGCGCTGGAAGCCGGCATGCGAATCGACGTCGCGCTCGTTGACGCCGTGCCGCTCGGTGTCGATACTCCCGCCGACCTTGAAAGGGCGCGCAGTCTGCTCGCCGCCCCGCGTCACGCCGGCTGACCGGCGGCGAACCTGAACAGAAGTCTCAGCCCCATGAAGAAGATCGTGTTCCAGGGCGAACCTGGCGCCAATTCCCACATCGCCTGCGCCGACGTCTATCCCGAGTACGAGGCCGTCCCGGCCCCGACCTTCGAGGATTGCTTCCAGGCCATGGCGCGCGGCGAGGTCGACCTCGCCATGATCCCGATCGAGAATTCGCTCGCCGGCCGCGTCGCCGACATCCATCACCTGCTGCCGGATTCCGGCCTCAACATCATCGGCGAGTACTTCCTGCCGATTCGCTTCCAGCTGATGGCGCTGAAGGGCGCGACGCTGCAGTCGATCAAGACGGTGGAGAGCCATGTCCACGCGCTCGGCCAGTGCCGCCGCATCATGCGCGAGCATGGCTATCGGGCGATCGTCGCCGGCGACACGGCGGGCGCCGCGCGCATCATCTCCGAATCGGGCGACCTGACGCGGGCGGCGCTCGCGCCACGCTTCGCCGCCGAGATCTACGGGCTCGACATTCTGGCCGAGAACGTCGAGGACGCCGCTCACAACACCACGCGCTTCGTCATCCTGTCGCGCGAGCCGCAGCCGGCCGCGCATGGCGCCGGGCCGGTGGTCACGACCTTCGTCTTCCGGGTGCGCAACATTCCGGCCGCGCTCTACAAGGCGCTCGGCGGTTTTGCCACCAACGGCATCAACATGACCAAGCTCGAGAGCTACCAGCTCGACGGCCGCTTCTCGGCGACGCAGTTCTATGTCGACGTCGAGGGACATCCCCAGGATGCGGGCCTCGCGCATGCGCTCGAGGAGCTCGCCTTCTTCTCGGCCGAGCTGCGGATCCTCGGCGTCTATCCCGCCGCGGCCTTCCGCGCCGGCATCGTCGAGCCGCGCGACTGATGCAAGGGCGGCCGGCGCCCTAGCCGGCCTCCGCCCAGGCGCGGATCAGCGTGTGGGCGATCGCCATGCGTGGCGGCGTCGACAACCCGTCCGGGTGCTCGCCGTCGAGCATGGCGAGCGTCTCCTCGCGCGAGAACCAGCGGCAGTCCTCGAGTTCCTCGGTGTCGGGCACGATCTCGGTCGAGATCGCCTCGGCGATGCAGCCGATCATCAGCGACATCGGGAACGGCCAGGGCTGGCTGGCGTGGTAGGCGACGCGGCCGACCTTGATGCCGGCTTCTTCCTGGATCTCGCGGCGGACCGCGTCCTCGATCGTCTCGCCCGGCTCGACGAAACCGGCGAGGCAGGAATAGGTGCCGGGCGCGAATCGCGCCTGCCGGCCCATCAGACAGCGGTCGCCGTCGACCGCCAGCATGATCGCCACCGGGTCGGTGCGCGGGAACTTCATCAGATTGCAGTTCGGGCAGTCGCGCCGGTAGCCGCCGAGCGCCATCGTCGAGCGCGTGCCGCAGCGGCCGCAGAAGCGGTTCGCCGCGTGCCAGTGCAGGAGGGCGCGGGCCTGCGCCAGCGCGCCGAGCGTCGACGGCTCGACCGTGTCGGACAGGATGCTGCCGGAAAAGGCGTTGATCGCGAGCGTCCGGAGCGGCACGGCGTGGAACGCGTCGACGTCGAAGGAGGTGTCGCTGCCGACGATCGCCGCAATCCGCGGCGCCGAATTCTCCCAGCCGAGCAGGATGGCGTCGTCCATCGCGGCGCCGAGCGCCTTCGCCTCCTTCAGGCTGAACAGGCTCTCCGTCGCGCCGCCGGCGCGGATCATCGCCTCGTCGCCGCGCAGCAGGTAGACGCGCGCATTCGGATCGGCGAGGGCGGCGGCAAGCGTGGATTCGTTGCGCGCCTCGCTGCGCCGGTCGAGCAGATTGCCGGAAAAGCCGACGGTCGTGCTGGGCTCGACGGATGGCAAGCGATCGAAAAAGGTACGGGCCATGGTGCTGCTGCGGTGTGCGGTGAGGGCGGCCGGCGGGCGCCGACTCGAAGGGAATCCGTTGATTACGCCACAGAGCCCACGGTCGCGATAGCCCCGTTCGCGCTTCGGGCTTGCCATTTCGATCGGGAACGACGATATGTCTCCGCGGGAGGTTGGTGGTGGACGAGCCACTCGCCAACCGGGTCAGGTCCGGAAGGAAGCAGCCCCAACGAGCCACGGCACGGGTCGCGTGCCAGCCTCCCACCTTTTCCCCAGCCCCTGGATGTTGAGCCGGGCGCGCCCCGCAGGGTGTGCTAAGGTCGCCGGGGCTTGCCCGCGAGGGCGCGGGTTGGGCGCGAAACGGTACAGGGACGGCAGCGGGATACGCATGGACGGCGGCGAAGTTTCCAGCACCCCCGGCGGCGGCGCGAACGGCGCCTACCGCGTTCTGGCGCGCAAATACCGGCCCCGGAGCTTTGACGACCTCGTCGGCCAGGAGCCGATGGTCCGCACCCTCAAGAACGCCTTCGAGACCGGCCGCATCGCGCAGGCCTACATGCTCACCGGCGTCCGCGGCGTCGGCAAGACGACGACGGCGCGCATTCTCGCGCGGGGCCTCAACTATTCGATTCCCGGCCAGATCGACCGCCCGACCATCGACATGCCCGAGCTCGGCGTCCATTGCGCCGAGATCATGGAGGGCCGCCACGTCGACGTGCTCGAGATGGACGCCGCCTCGAACAACGGCATCGACAACATCCGCGAGATCATCGAGGCCGTGCGCTACAAGCCGGTCTCGGCGCGCTACAAGGTCTACATCCTCGACGAAGTGCACATGCTGTCCGGCGCGGCCTTCAACGGCCTGCTGAAGACGCTCGAGGAGCCGCCCGAGCATGTGAAGTTCATCTTCGCGACGACCGAGATCCGCAAGGTTCCCGTCACCGTGCTGTCGCGCTGCCAGCGCTTCGACCTCCGCCGGATCGAATCCGACCGGCTGATCGGCCTCCTTCGCTCGATCACCGAGCGCGAGCAGGTCTCGATCGGCGACGACGCGCTCGCCATGATCGCCCGCGCCGCCGAAGGCTCTGCCCGCGATTCGCTCTCGCTGCTCGATCAGGCCATCGCGCATGGCGCCGGCACGATCACGGCCGAGGACGTGCGCGGCATGCTGGGCCTTGCCGACCGCGCGCGCGTCATCGACCTGTTCGAGGCGGTGATGGGCGGCCGCATCGCCGATGCGCTGGCGCTGCTCAAGGAACAATACGACATCGGCGCGGATCCGGCCGTCGTGCTGCAGGATCTCGCCGCCTTCACCCATGCCGTGACGCGCTTCAAGGTCGTGCCGGATTCCGGCGAGGACGCGGCCCTGCCGCAGGACGAGCGGACGCGGGGCAGGGCGCTTGCCGAGACCGTGCCGCTCAGGGTGCTGGCGCGCGCCTGGCAGATGCTCCTGAAGGGCATCGAGGAGGTATCGAGCTCCAACCGGCCGCTCGCCGCCGCCGACATGGTGCTGATCCGCATCGCCCACACCGCCGACCTGCCGACGCCGGACGAGGCGCTGCGGCTCCTGAAGAGCGGCAATTTCACCGGCGGATCCGCAGGCGGCGGCGCGCCGCAGATTTCGGGCCCGTCGGGTTCGTCACAACCCCAGGCGATTCAGGGCGGTGGCCCTGTCGGCCAGATGCGCACCACGATGAGCGCCGCCTCGGCGCCGATGATGATGGCGCAGCCGGCCGGCGTGCCGCAGGCCAAGGCAGAGCCGGCGGTCCGTTTCCAGCGCTTCGAGGATCTCGTCGCCTATGTCGGGCTGAAGCGCGACATCCCGCTGAAGCTCTCGCTCGAGCAGCAGGTCAAGCCGATCCGCTTCGAGCCCGGCGTCCTGGAGTTCGAGCCCACCTCCGATGCGCCGCGCACGCTGGCGCAGGAGCTCGGGCGCAAGCTGTCCGACTGGACCGGCGAGCGCTGGGTCGTGGCGCTCGGCAAGGGCGCGACCGAGCCGACCATCGCCGAGGCGCGCACCATGGCGCGCGACAAGGCGCGCTCGGACGCGGCGGCCGATCCGCTGGTCGCCGCCGTGCTGACACGCTTTCCCGGCGCCAAGATCGTCGACATCCAGATCCGCGGCGGCGAGGAAGACCTCGGCCTGCCGCCGGCATCCGTGCCCGTCGAGAATCCCGACGAAGCGCCCGATTCCGACGAAGACTGATTTCTCGCAACGATTTCCGAACTGAAGGAGCAATCCCATGCGCGACATTCTCGGCATGATGAGCAAGGCCAAGGAACTGCAGTCGAAGATGCAGGACATGCAGGCCGAAGTCGCCAATATCGAGGTCGAGGGTTCGTCGGGCGCGGGCCTCGTCAAGGTCGTGATGACCGCCAAGGGCGACCTGCGCAAGCTGTCCATCGATCCGTCGCTGCTGAAGCCGGAGGACGTCGAGATCCTTGAGGACCTGATCACCGCCGCCCATGCCGATGCGCGCGCCAAGGCCGAGCGCACCATGGCCGAGAAGATGCAGGAAATGACGAGCGGCCTCGGCCTTCCGGCCGGCCTGAAGCTGCCGTTCTAAGAAGCGCGCCGCAGCAGCATAGAGAGCGCCGATGGCCCGCAGCACAGCCGGTCCCGAGATCGAACGTCTGATCCAGCTGCTCGCCCGGTTGCCCGGGCTCGGGCCGCGTTCGGCGCGCCGCGCCGCGCTGGCGCTGGTGAAGAAGAAGGACCAGCTGCTGGTGCCGCTCGCCGGCGCGATGACGGTGGCGGCCGAGCGGATTCTGACCTGCTCGACCTGCGGCAACATCGATACCTCCGATCCCTGCACCATCTGCTGCGATCCGGCGCGCGACGCCAAGACGATCGTCGTCGTCGAGGACGTGTCGGATCTCTGGGCGCTGGAGCGGGCCGGCGCGATCAAGGCGCGCTACCACGTTCTCGGCGGCACGCTGTCGCCGCTCGACGGCGTCGGGCCGGAGGATCTGAACATCGACAGTCTGGTCGCGCGCTGTGCGACCGGCGAGGTGGCCGAGGTGATCCTCGCGGTCAACGCCACCGTCGACGGCCAGACCACGGCGCATGTCATCACCGACCGCCTGACCGGAACGCCGGTCAAGGTCTCGCGCCTCGCCCATGGCGTGCCCGTGGGCGGTGAACTCGATTATCTCGACGAGGGGACCTTGGCGGCCGCGATCCGCGCCCGCACGCCCTTCTGATCCAGTCCGTACGGAGAGCCTTTGTCGATGGAACAGCCAGCCGCCACGATTCTTCTGGATGCCCACCGCTTCTGGTTCCAGGAACTGATCGCCGGTACCGATGTGCCGGCGGAGCAGGTGAGGGTCTGGTTCTCGCGCCATGACGGCACCGACGAGGCCTGCCGCGTGCGCTTCGGCGATCATCTCGACGCCGTCGCCGAGACGGACTGGCCGTTCGAGATGCTGCCGCCGGCGGCTGGCATCGGCCTCGTCATCTTCCTCGACCAGTTTCCGCGCAACCTGTTCCGCGAGGACGGCCGCGCCTTCGCCTATGACTCGCGGGCCCGCGCGGCGGCACGGGGGCTGATCGAGGGCGGCGTCGAGCGCTTCACGCCGATGGAGCGCGTTTTCCTCTACCTGCCCTTCGAGCACGGCGAGGAGTTGGCCGACCAGGACTATTCGGTCGCCCTCTATGAGGCGCTGCTCGCCGAGGTGCCGGAGGCGGAGAAGGCGACCTACGCCTCGTTCCTCGACTTTGCCGAGAAGCATCGCGCCGTGATCCGCCGCTTCGGCCGCTTCCCGCACCGAAATGCCGATCTCGGCCGCGCCTCGACGCCGGAAGAACTCGAATTCCTCAAGGACGGGCGCGGGTACTGAGGCTCCAATCCTTCACCTCTCCCTGAGGGAGAGGTCGGA
>JAEWAD010000365.1 GCA_023391905.1 Pseudomonadota bacterium
TCCGACCTCTCCCCATGGGAGAGGTGAAGGGAAAGCGCGGTCGAAGGGCGACAGCACCCACCAGACACCGAGGATGAGGATCGAGTTTCGGGACCGTGGCCGGGAGAAAAGCCCCGGCGAGGTTCCCTGATCCTCCTTCGAGGCCCGGCCTTGCCGGGCACCTCAGGATGATGACGGAGTCTTGGGAAATGCAGTCCGCCAGCGGGCGGCCAGTGAAACCGGCCTTCCTACTCCCGGCCGCCACCAAAGGCGCGCGCGAGCTGGCCGAGCTGGCGGCTGACCGGGTTCTCGGCCGGCGTCTCGGCATTGGCGGCGTTGTAGATGGCGTCGTCGAGCCGGATCACCCGCTCCTGCAGGCGGATCGAGCGCTCGATCAGGTCGCGCAGGCGCTCGGGCAAGTCGTCCCAGCCCGCCCCTTCCGTCGCCGAGCCGAAGCCCCGCAGCCGCACCTTGGCCTTTTCGGCCCCGGCCTGCTCGAAGGTCATCTCGCCTTCGTTGACGGCGCGCTGCAGCAGCAGCCAGGACGCCAGCTGCATCAGCCGCGTCGTCAGCCGCATCGATTCGGTGGCGTAGCTGAGCGAGCCGCCCCGCGGCAGGTCGCGCGAATCGGCCCGGCCGTCACCGTCGAGATAGGCGGCCGTCTCCTCGACCAGCAGCATCCCCTCGCGGAAGAGGCCGCGAAAGGTGTCGGAATGCGCGAAGCGCTGGCCGAAAACGATCGGCGCGTCGAGATGCCCAGGGCTGTCGTCTGTCATGAAGTGGTTCCGTCGCGCCAGCACGCCGAACCCGCGCGGATTCGAGCGGGGCGCGATTTTCGCGGATTTTGCCGCCGATCGGGTCGGAAGTCAAAAAAAGAGCCGCGGGAAACGGCTCTTTTGAGGCGACAGAGGGAGGAGTCCAACAGAGAAGTTACCACTCACATCCAGATCGCTGGATGGCATGATTACGCGCCCATAACCTTAACGAGCCGTTAACGGCCCCGGGTTGCGGACGCGACCCCTCCCTCGACCTAGCTCTTGAAGAACGAGGACGCCGCGGCGCGCGATGCCGTCTTGGCGGTGATCGCCTCGCGCAGGCGGCCGATCTCGCCCTCGAGCAATTCGATCCGCGCCTCGAGTTCATCGATCGAAAGGCGGCCCAGCTCCTCCCCGATCCGGTGCGGCGCCGGCTTCTCCTCCGGCAGGTCGTCGAAAAGTGCCATGGTGCACTCCGTCTCGTTTTGGGTCCCGTCTGGCCCTAAGAATAGCAACATCGCGTCGGCCTGCCAGCCGCGCCCGCCCCGAGAGGAGTTCCGCGTTGTCCACCCCCGCCGAAACCGCCCTGCCCGCCAGCATGACCGTGATCGCGATTTCCGAGCCCGGCCGCCCGGACGTCCTCCAGCCCGAGACGCGGCCGCTGCCGCATCCCTTCGAGCACGAGATCCTGATCCAGGTGGCGGCGGCCGGCGTCAACCGGCCCGACGTGGTGCAGCGGCAGGGCCACTATCCGCCGCCGAAGGGCGCCTCCGACCTGCCGGGGCTGGAAGTCGCCGGCCATGTCGTGGCGCTCGGCCGAAATTGCAGCCGCTTCAAGCTCGGCGATGCCGTGACGGCGCTCGTCGCCGGCGGCGGCTATGCCGAATATGTCGCCGTCAACGAGACCAACGCCCTGCCCGTTCCGGCCGGCCTGTCGCTCGTCGAGGCGGCGGCGCTGCCGGAAACCTTCTTCACCGTCTGGCACAACGTGTTCGAGCGCGCCGGCCTGAAGCCGGGCGAGACGCTGCTCGTGCATGGCGGGTCCTCCGGCATCGGCACGACGGCGATCCAGCTCGGCCGCGCCTTCGGCGCCACGGTGCTGGCGACGGCCGGCTCGGCGGAGAAATGCGCCGCCTGCGTCGAGCTCGGCGCCAGCCGCGCCATCAACTATCTCAAGGAGGATTTCGTCGAGGCGGTGAAGGAGGCGACCGATCGCAAGGGCGCCGACGTCATCCTCGACATGGTGGGCGGCGACTATATCGAGCGCAATTTCGACGCCGCGGCGCTGGACGGCCGCATCGCCCAGATCGCCTTCCTGAACGGCCCCGTCGTCGAGGTGAACTTCAACCGCCTGCTCACCAAGCGGCTGACGCTGACCGGCTCGACGCTGCGCCCGCGCACGGTCGCCTTCAAGGGCGCGATCGCCGCGGCGCTCCAGGAAAAGGTCTGGCCGCTGATCGAGAACGGGACGATCCGGCCGCGCATCGACGCCACCTTCCCGCTCGCCGAGGCCGCCGAAGCGCATCGCCGCATGGAGAGCTCGGGCCATATCGGCAAGATCGTGTTGACCGTCGGTTAACCATGCCGACACGAATTCCGGCAGGCGCTGCAACCCTGCCGCGTTTTCGTCGTTGGATGGTCGCGGGCACCTGCATGAGCGATCATGCATACCCTAGCGTAAGACCCGTTTTCGGCCTGTCGAAACCCGCGTTCGGCAGGCTGAGGCCGCGTGGAGGGCTCAGGTCTTGGTCGTTGCCGAGTAGATGTCGGCGACAGAGAGACGAAACGCTACGTTTCCTCTTCGTGGAACGGGTTGATTCGATGTAAGATTGCGACTGCCGGTGCAACTCGCACCCCGGAGGACAACATGCAACGCCAAAATACTTGGATCTGGGTCGTCGTGGTGATCATCGTTCTGGTGATTGCCTATTTCTGGTGGAAGTCGAGAACGCCCGTCGCACCGCCCACGCCGCCCGCGGCCGAGCAGTCCGCTCCGGCGCCCGCGCCGGCTACCCCGGCACCGGAAGCACCGAAGCCCGCCGAGCCTGCTCCCGCGCCTGCGCCGACGCCTCCGGCGGCCGAGCCTGCTC
>JAEWAD010000414.1 GCA_023391905.1 Pseudomonadota bacterium
GACCTGATCCAGGAAATCAACGCGGCGATCGATCGGTATTCGTTCGTCTGCTTCCCCGATCAATCGATGGATGACGACCGCCAGCTCGCCCTCACGCGCCAGTTCGGCAGCCCCGAGCCGAGCCACACCAGTATCAGAATAGTCGAATATTTCGGCACCATCGGCAACGTCCAGAAGGACGGCACGGTGCTCGGCAACTCGCACAAGAAGACTATCTTCCTGACCGGGAACAACATGTGGCACTCGGATGCCTCGTTCAAACCGGTGCCGGCGTTCCTCTCGATCATGTGCGCCTACGAAACGCCGGCCGAGGGTGGCACGACGATGTTCGTCTCCCTGCGCGCCGCCTACGACCGTCTGCCGCCGGAACGCAAGGCCGAGCTCGACCCCCTGATCGCGATCCACGACTATGTCTTTTCGCGCTCGAAAGTAGCGCCCGATGCCGTATCGCCCGAGATGGCCGCCACGCTGCCGCCCGTGCGCCAGCGGCTCGTCCGGACCAATCCGGCGACGGGTGCCCGGAACCTGTTCCTCGGCTCGCACGTCCGCGAGATCGAGGGCATGAGCCAGGCCGCCGGCCGCGCCCTGATCGACGAGCTGACCGAATCGGCGATCCAGCCTGAGCACATCTATAACCACGCCTGGCAACCGGGCGACGTCGTCTTCTGGGACAACCGCTGCCTCCTTCATGCCGGGAGCGGTTACGACGCCGACCGCCACCGCCGCTACATGCGCCAGACCCGCGTCAGCGGAATGTGCTCGTCGTTGGAGGAGGCCGGCTAGCGTCCGCTATCTTGCCGGGAGGCGCTTGAGCCTCCGGAGCATAAAGGACAAGCTCGCCTGATGAGCTTGCGGCGGAAGGCGGCGCTCGGCGCTGTGTCACTGACCGGCCTGCTGTTCGCAGTTGCAGGGATGACGCCGGCCGTGACTGCCGTCGGAAGCACGCCGGGCAGGCTCGCTCTCGATCTTCCGGCATGGCTCGGGATTCCCTTCGTCGTCCTGACAGGCGTGGTGACGCTGTTCATCGTCTTGCTGCTGGTTCCTGGCGTACGGCCACGGCCCGAGTTGCAGGAGGCCAGGAAACGCGCGGTGATGGCGCAAGTCCTGCTGCTTGGCGCGATCCTGCTTATGGTCGGTTTGAGGGAGCATGTGGGCGTCTATATCGACGACCTTGCGCAGCGGCTGGCGGGGCTGGGCGGTCTGTCCCCAATGGTCACGCTCCCTGAGGCCGAACAGCCTCCGGCGGTCGAGTCCGAACTGGTCGGCGGGCTCATGCAAGGGCTCTTGCTGGCGCTTGCCCTGATCGGGTTCGGAGTCATGGCGTGGCTCGCCCTTGCTTTCCTGCCCGCGCGAGGCCGGCAGATGGCGGCGCCCCTTGACAGTCCCCCCCTCCAGCTGGCGGTCGAAGAGAGCCTGGACGACCTGCGACGCCTGGCCGATGCTCGCTTCGCCATCATCCGATGCTACGACCGCTTCGAGAGAGTCCTCGCTGCTGCCGACGTCCGCCGCCCGCCCTGGCAGACCGCTCCGGAGTTCATGCGGACGGCTCTGCAGCATCCGAGGCTGCCCGATGTCGACGTGCGCGCGTTGACCGCTCTGTTCGAGATCGCCCGTTTCAGCCGACATCCACTGGGCCCCGACCATCGCGAGAGGGCTTGGCAGGCGCTGATGGCGGTCAAGACTGCCCTGGAGGACGACGAGCGTCATGTCCGGGCATCGTAAGAGAGTGTGGATCGGACTGCTGGGACGCTATCTCGTGCTCGTCATCGTCCTGGGGCTGATCGCGACGGCCGTCTATGCGGTCGTCGATGCCGATAACCGGCCGACCGTCGTGCGATTCGCGGTGGCGGCCTTCGTCGCCGTCGTGCTGATCCACGCCCACAACTATATGCGACAGCAGCTCGAAGGCGCGCCGCAATCGGCCTTCGACGAGGCGCGCCGCGGGCAGCCCGCCGAGATCAAGATCGCGCCCATGGTCGTGCGGCTGGCGGAGAACGTGCAGCGCGGTGTCGCCAGCCCGCGCTATTTCAAGGAGTCGCTGTGGCCCAGGCTGGTTCGGCTGAGCGAGGAGCGCGGCTGCCGAGAGGGCCTGCAGGAACCAACCGGACGTCGGTGGCCGAGGCGCGGTCCGCCGCTGTCGGCCATTGCCGAACTCATCCGACGCATCGGAGACGAGCGATGAAGATCGCCGAGGTCAAGGAACGATGCCAGGACGTGCTCACGGCGCTCTCGGAGATCGTCGTGGGGAAGGAGGGGGTGCTTCGTCAGATCATGGCGGGAATCCTGGCGAACGGGCATATCCTCATCGAGGACTATCCCGGCCTGGCCAAGACTCTGATTGCGCGGCTGTACAGCCAGGCGCTGGAACTTCGCTTCAGCCGCATCCAGTTCACCCCGGACCTGCTGCCGGGCGACATCACGGGCAGCTCGATCTACGACCAGCGCGAAGGCCGCTTCGAGTTCAGGCGAGGACCGATCTTCGCCCATCTGCTGCTGGCCGACGAGATCAACCGCGCCACGCCGAAGACCCAATCGGCGCTGCTCGAGGCGATGCAGGAG
>JAEWAD010000458.1 GCA_023391905.1 Pseudomonadota bacterium
GGCTCAAGACGACGCCCTCGACCCATCGCCCCCGCATCCTGCTGCTCTACGGTTCGCTGCGCGAACGCTCCTACAGCCGGTTCCTGACGCTCGAGGCCGTGCGCCTGCTGCAGCATTTCGGCGCCGAGACGCGGGTGTTCGATCCGCACGGCCTGCCGCTGCCGGACGCCACCGCCGCCGACCATCCGAAGGTGAAGGAGCTGCGCGAGCTGGCGCTCTGGTCGGAGGGACAGGTCTGGACCAGTCCGGAAAGGCATGGCGCGATGACCGCGGTGATGAAGGCGCAGATCGACTGGATCCCGCTTTCGGTCGGCGCCGTCCGGCCGACCCAGGGGCGGACGCTCGCCGTCATGCAGGTCTCCGGCGGCTCGCAGTCCTTCAACGCCGTCAACCAGTTGCGCGTGCTCGGGCGCTGGATGCGCATGATCACCATTCCGAACCAGTCGTCGGTCGCCAGAGCGTTCCAGGAATTCGACGAGGCCGGCCGCATGAAGCCGTCGAGCTACTACGACCGGGTCGTCGACGTGATGGAGGAACTGGTCAAGTTCACGCTGCTGACGCGGGATGTCTCGCCCTACCTGACCGACCGCTACAGCGAGCGCAAGGAAGCGGCGGAGGCGCTCGAAGCCCGCCTCTCGCTCGCCGCGGCGACAGGCGGATCCTGAGCCCGCCGCAGCCGCGCGGCAGACAGAGCTCCGCCCGTCATCAAGCGCGGGCGGGGACGGCCCCGGCGACCGGCCGGCCCTGCTTCATCACCAGGAGGGGCGCGGCCAGATCGGCGAGGTTCGACAGGCCGCCCGCCACCGCGACCAGGTCGGCGGCCTTGCCGGCGACGAGGCTGCCGGTCTCGTCCGAAATACCGAGGGCGCGCGCGCCGACGATCGTGCCGGCCCGCAGCGCCGCCTCCGGCGCCATGCCCCATTCCACCGCCAGCTCGAACTCCTTCGCCGCCGAAGCGAGCGGATGGGTGGGCTTGCCGATCAGGTCGGTGCCGAGCGCGAAGCGGATGCCGGCCTGAAGGCCGCGCTCGAAATCGCCGCGCATCGCCTGCCAGTGGCGCTCATAGACGTCGCGCTCCCACTCCGGATAACCAAACGCGTCATAGGCGGCGCGGTGGAAATGCAGCTGCGAGATGGTCGTGACGACGATCTTCTCCGCGTCGGCCAGACGGGCGCGGGTGGCGTCGTCGATCGCATAGCCGTGCTCGATGATGTCGACGCCGCCGTCGAGGGCGAGATTGACGGCCGCCGTGCCGATCGCATGCGCGCTGACCTTCATGCCGTTCCGGTGCGCTTCGTCGACGGCGGCGCGCACTTCCGCGAGGCTGTAGGTGATGACCTGGCCGAAGGGATCGTCGCCCCAGGCGTGGTAGCGATCCCTGGTGCCGCCCTTCGACAGGCCGAGCTTGATGAAATCGGCGCCGGCGCGGGCCCGCTCGCGCACGGCGCGGACGATTTCGTCGACGCCGTCGGCGACGGCCGTCGTGGCGCGGCCCCACGAAGACGGCAGCGGCGGCGCGTCCCAGGTGCCGCCGGTCGAGGAGATGAACTCGCCGGCGACGACCAGCCTCGGCCCCTCGACATGCCCCTCCTCGATCGCCCGGCGGAGATCCGGCCCGACCGAGGAACCGAGGCAGCGCGCCGAGGTGAAGCCGGCCTGCAGCAGCTCGCGCAATTCGCCCGCCGCCCGCAGCGCGCGATAGGGCTCGCGCTCGGTGTTGAGCGTCGCCAGCCCGGTGCTCGGCATGCCGAAGGTGTGCATGTGCGCGTCGATCAGCCCGGGCAGCAGCGTCGCCGCGCCGAGATCGATCGCGATGGAATCGTCCGGCCTCGGCACCGAGGCATCCGGGCCCGCCGCGGCGATGCGGCCGTCACGGACGAGAATTGCGCCGTCCTGACAAGGCTCGAGCGCGTCGCCGAGCAGGACCTGACACGCGGAAATTCGATAGCTGGCCATCGGATGTCTATTTCTTCGATTTTGGAGTAATTAGATCCGTTATTTGACCGATATTGACAAAACTATCGTGGCTATGCCACTGGCATTTTCAGGGAGGACAAATGGTCAAGGCTCGCTCACAGCATCGGCTTCGCGCGGCGGTTCTGGCCGCGCTCGAGGACGCACCCCGGTCGCGCGCCGAGATCGCGCGCCTGCTGTCCGTTTCGCCCTCCACCGCGTCGAGCGCGATCGCCGAGCTGATCGAGGAAGGCGTCGCCGAGACCGTCGACGATCCCGTCCCGACTTCGCGCAAGGCGGCCGGGCGGCCCGGCGAGCTGGTCGCCCTCAAGGAGCGGCACGCCTATCTGATCGGCATCGATTTCGGTCGGCTGAGCTTCAAGGCGGCGATCTCCGACCTGAACTATCGCCTGATCGACGAACTCGACTGCGCCTTCGACACCGACATTTCGGCCGAGGCGGCGCTGGCGCTCGCGGTCGAGCATGTCGAATTGCTGATCAGCCGCAACGACATCAACCGGCGTCTGGTCAAGGCGGTCGGGATCGGCGTGCCCGGCCCGGTCGAGACGGCGACCGGCATGCTGCATCCGGGCTCGATCCTGGCGAGCTGGGTCGGCGCCGACATCCCGCGCCGCCTGTCGCAGAAGCTCGACCTGCCCGTCTACATGGACAACGACGCCAATCTCGGCGCGCTGGCGGAAAGCCGCTTGGGCGGCGCCGTCGGCTCGAAGATGATGCTCTATGTGCTGCTGTCGGTCGGCGTCGGCCTCGGCATCTCGATCGAGGGCGAGATCTTCCGCGGTGCCTATGGCATGGCCGGCCAGCTCGCCCATGTCGTCACCGACGAGAACGGCCCGCTCTGCCATTGCGGCAGCCGCGGCTGCCTCGAGGCCCAGATTTCCGTCAATGCGTTGAGCCGCTCGCTGGAGCCGACCCACCGCGACATCGCCCCGGCCGAAATGCTCCGCCTCGCCGCCGAGGGCAGCCCGGGCCCGGCCCGCGTCGTCGCCGATGCGGGCGCGATGGCCGGCCGCGCGCTCGGCGCGCTCTGCAATTATTTCAACCCCGACCTGATCCTCGTCGGCGGCGAGCTGACCCGCGCCGGCCCCGTCCTGCTCAACGCGATGAAGGAAGCGATGCGCCGCACCGCCATCTCGCGCGCCGTCGAGCATGTCGACATCCGCCCCGGCGCGCTGGGCGACCGGGCGGAATTGTTCGGGACCCTGCTGCTTGCCCATGAACGGGCGCGCGCCGAGCTGCACGCCCGGCCAGCCCTTGCCGCGAAATCCGGCGTTTCGACCGAAGGAGCCGCCCCATGACCTCAACCCGTGCCGATTCCGGTCGCGGCCGGCTCGCCCTGCCGGCTGGCGTGGCCTGGTCGAACTACGCCCTGCTCGCCATCTTCGTCGTGCTGGTCATCGTGTTCTGCCTGACCGTGCCGCATTTCGCCACCTGGGCGAACTTCGCCAACGTGCTGCAGCGCAATTCGATCATCGGCATCGTCGCCTGCGGCATGCTGCTGATGATCATCCTCGGCGGCTTCGATCTTTCGGTCGGCGCGGTCGGCGCGGCCTCCTCGGTCGTCGCCGCGGCGCTGATCGTCCATGTCTCGATGCCGTTCGGCATCGTCGCCGCGCTCCTGCTCGGGCTCGGCGTCGGCATCGTCAACGGCTTCTTCATTGCGAAGATCGGCATCAACCCGTTCGTCACCACGCTGGCGACGCAGGTTCTGGTCACCGGCATCATGTTCGTCGGCACGGCGGCACAGCCGGTCTATGG
>JAEWAD010000001.1 GCA_023391905.1 Pseudomonadota bacterium
GGTCGGCGCCGGCGCGGCGACCTCGGCCAAGGGCGGCAGCAGCGCGATCGTCTCGGCGTCACCGGTCAGTCGCAGCGCCTGGACGATGTCGGGCGCGAGATCCGGCCGCGCCGCGATCAGCCGCCAATGCGCCGGCCCGCTCGCCGCCATGATCGCCAGGAGGTCGAACGACGAGAGCGCCGCATGCCGCAGCACCGGCGAGGCGATCTCCGTCAAGTCCTTGCCCAGCAAGCGCAAAACCGCCGGCGGGGCATCCTCGTGGCGCGCCAGCCGCTCGGCGACGAAGGCGCGGTCGGAGGGCGAGACCTTGGTGAGAAAATGCGCGGCCAGTTCTTCGAAGCGACGGATTTCCGCCTGGTCGTGCGTCTTGTCGAGCACGAACAGTTCGGTCGTCGCCCGGAGCAACGCGGCGTCGCGGCTTTGCTGGCTCGATACGGCCATGGCCATGAGACCATCCGAAAAATACGAGGGATGCATGATGACGCGTTACCCGAAGAGCCGTCGCGCGATCGCATAGTCCCCTTGGCGGCCCCGATCGCCGAGCCTTCGTCGAGTATGCCCGCGAAGTCGTTAGCGTTCCGTTAACCTTGCCGGTCCGTTAATGATGCTATTGTGGTTGGGAGGTCCGCCAGGCAGTCGGGGCGTCGATCCGGCCGGACGGACCTCGAAGGAGGTCACATGGGCACCATACTGACCTATGCGGCAGACCGGCGCGGCAGGCGAGGGCGCGCCGCGCTCCCCAGGGAGGGCAGCTGCCAGATCCTGATCTTCACCGGCGTGCGCATCGACCGCGCCAGGCCCGACCGGCCCGTGCCGCCGGCGCCGACCGTGGCGCAGGCGCCGAAGCCCGGCCGGGGCGCCTGAACGGGGGTCAGTTCTTCTCGTCGGGATCGACGGCGGGCGGCGCGTCGGCCGTCGGCAGTTCGGCCGAGCAGTTCGCCGCGCGCAGCATCGCTTCCGTCCGCCCGACCAGCGTCGGGTCGGCGACGAAGCTGCGGATCAGCGCGAAGCCGCGCGTGATCGGCACCTCGATGACGATCGACTGGTTCAGCGCCGCGATCGGGTTTTCCCGCAATTGCGCCATCTGGACGGGTGTCGCGATGACGAGATCGATGTCGCTGCGCTCGGCCGTGCGGTCGTTCAGGCTGTAGACATTGCTGCCGCGCCGGTTGAACACGGCGATCGACCAGAAATCGTCCGGCATCGCCGCCTTGATGCGGATCGGCCCGCCCTCGAGCGAGAAGCGGCAGGCGGCATAGGCCATCTCCGGATCGAGATAGGGCAGCGCCTCGGTGCCGGGCTCGGCCATCGGCAGCACGTGGAAGGCGCCGTCCGGGCCGAACCGGCCGAGCGAGGTCCAGGCGTCGCGATTGGCGAAATCCGGCAGAAGCAGGATCACCGCGATGTGGATGATGCCGCCGAGCAGCAGCCCGCCCAGGATGTAGAGCAGCAGGCGGATCATGGGCAGCCCATCCTCTCGATGACGGGCATGGCGATGTCGCCGATCGTGGCGCCGCCGGAAAGCGGCGTGTCGTAGAGCCGGAGGATCAGCCGGATCCGCCCGTCGGTCGCGACCGGCAGCCAGTTGCCGGGCTCCGGCGTCGGCGACACGGCGATCTCGAAGCGGCCGTCCTCGCGCCGCAGCACCTCGCGCGAGTGGAAGGCGGTGCGCCCGGCCGGGTTCTCCATCAGGTGGCCGTCGCCGTCATGCACCGTGAGCGTCCAGAGTCGCGCCGGCGGCGTCTGCCCGCTGACGCGGTAGCGGCATTTTCCCGTGAGGCGCTGGCCGCCGCTGTCCTCCTCCGCCGCGAAGGCGAGGCCCTCGCCGCCGCCCAGCGGCACCTCGCCGGTGCGCGCCAGCATCGCCTCGGTATAGGGATCGGCGTCCGGGCTGCCGGAATCGGGCCAGGCCGTCCACTGGCCGCGCGTCACCGCGCCGAACAGCCGGTCGCGGTCGAGGATCAGCGCGGCCGAGCCGAGCCCGGTTGCGACGGCGATGGCGATGGCGATGGCGAGAAGGATCAGGAAGCGCAAGGATCAGCCTCGATAGGGAGCGCGGCGAAGATAACCCGCCCGCACGCCCGGCGATAGCAGGGGGCGGCCGGCGAGGCGCAAGAAACGGATTGCCAGCGCGGGAGAAGCCGGGCAGAGCAGGCTATCCCGCGAGGCCCGCCGCCATGACCATCCCGCTCCGCCAGACCACCCCGACCGCCATTCGCCCCACCGGCGTTCGGCAAACCGGCATTCGCCAGACCATGTCCGGCGGCGACTGGGCGCTGCTCGTCGCGCTCGCCATCCTCTGGGGCGGCTCGTTCTTCTTCGTCGCCATCGCCGGCCGCGAGCTGCCGCCCTTCACCGTCGTGGCGCTCCGCGTCTCGCTCGCGGCCGTGATCCTGATCGCGCTGCTCGTCATGGGCGGCCGGCCGCTGCCCGCGGGCGGTCGGGTCTGGCGCGTGCTCTTCGGCATGGGGCTGATCAACAACGTCATCCCGTTCTCGCTGATCGTCTGGGGCCAGACCCAGATCGCCAGCGGCCTCGCCGCCGTGCTGAACGCGACGACGCCGTTCTGGACGGCGCTGATCGTGCATTTTCTCACCGTCGACGAGAAGCTGACGGCGCCCAAGGTGGCGGGGATCGGGATCGGCGTCGCCGGCGTCGGCGTGCTGATCGGGCCCGCCGCCTTTCGCGATCTCGGCGGCGACGGGCTCGGCGCGCTGGCGATCCTCGCCGCGACGCTCGCCTACGGCTTTTCCGGCGCGCTCGGCCGCCAGCTGCCCCGCCTCGGCGTCGCGCCGATGACGGCGGCGACGGGGCAGATGATCGCCGCGACGACGATGATGATCCCGCTCGCGCTCCTCTTCGACCAGCCCTGGCGGCTCGCCGCGCCGAGCTGGCCGGTCTGGGGCGCGATCCTCGGCCTCGCGGCGCTCTCGACCGCGCTCGGCTACATCCTGTTCTTCCGCCTGCTCGGCCGTACAGGGGCCACCAACACCTCGCTGGTGACCTTGCTCGTCCCCGTCTCGGCCATCCTGCTCGGCACATGGGTGCTCGGCGAGCGCCTCGAGCCGCGCCATTTCGCCGGCATGGCGCTGATCGCCCTCGGCCTCGTCGCGATCGACGGCCGGGCGTGGCGCTGGCTGAGGGGGCGGCGCGCGGCCGCGGCGGAGTAGGCCCGCCGGCCCCCTCGCGGGCCTTTCCGCGCCGGCGTTCCGATCCTATGCTCGGCCGAGGCGGGGCCAGGCGCGGCTCTTCCCGATGGGCGCGACGGGATCACCGAAAGGGGAACCGAATTGGCCTTCGTCGATGAACTGAAGGACATGGCGCGCGGCCGGCTCGTCGCGGTGGCGGAGGACGCGCCGCTGATCGAGGTGGCGCGCCGGCTGCATGCGGGAACCGACATCGTCGTCGTCTGCGCGCCGTCCGGCGTGCTGGTCGGCATCCTGACCAAGACCGATCTCGTCGCCCATTTCGTCACGGCGGCGGGGCTGGAAGGGCCGGTCGGCGCGGCGCTGGTCGCGCGCACCGAGGTCGTCACCTGCCGCCTCGACGACGAGCTGCATGCCGTCTGGCGGCTCATGCAGTCGCGCGACCTGAAAAACATCCCGATCGTCGACCCGGCCGATCGCCCGATCGGCATCCTCAACGCCCGCGACGCCCTCATGACCCTGCTGCTCGACACGGAGATCGAGGAACGCCTGCTGCGGGACTATGTCATGGGGCTCGGCTACCGGTAGGCGAGGGCTCGCCAGGTGTCGCCCGCTTGCTTTGCCGGCTCGCAGGCGCGGCCATGGTCGCGAGCGTCAAGCGCCGCGTTCGAACCAGGGCGAACCGTCGGCTGTCTGCACGGGGCAGAATGCCGACGGTGCGTTCGATCCGTTTGTGGTTGCCGTGTCTTGGCTGCCCGGTCGTGGCGGCGTGTTCGACGGCTACTTCACCGTGATCGCGAGGCCGCTGATATCGGCGTTGACCTGCAGGCCGACCTGCGTGCCGGTCAGTTCGAGCCGGGCGCCTTTCTCGTTGGTCATGACGATCACCTGCGCGCCCTTGATGGCTGCGCCGCCGCCGCCCACCGCGGCATAGACGCCGCTGACGTCCTGGGCGCGGCGGATGTTGCTGACCCTGCCCTTGAAGTTGGTCTTCGAGGCGCCGAACGCGAGGCCGCCCGAGACGCCGGCGATCGAGATCGGATAGTTGCGTCCCTTGAAGGTCAGCGTGCCGTCGCCGCCGGAGCCGCCGACGAAGAAGGCGGCCTTGAACACCGAGAAGCGGATCGTTCCGCTGTCGGCCAGCGCGGCGCCGGAAAGCGCCCCGACGGCGACGACGGCGGCCGCGAGGGTGCGAAGAGAGGGCGAAATCATCATGATGCGCGTTCCTCCTGATACCGCCTGCCCGGCGGCGGGGCCTGTCAGCGTCCTATCAAGGCATGAACAGTCTAGCGGGTACTTGGTTCCGGGCGAGCGCTTTGAATTGGGGTTAGGAGTTGGCGGCGAGAGCCATTCGTCCCCGTCTCCGCCGTCCTGCTCAGCGCGCTGGTGCGCGACGAGACGCTGGAGCCGAAGCATCTTGCCGGCATGACGTTGATCGGCGCGGGGCTGCTGACTTTCCACGCCGGGGTTTGGAAGAGGGGGTGAGGGAGGCGGAGGCGTGAGAGCGTAGCTCGGTGACGACCTTTTGCGCAAGCAGGGACAGTGGTCTGGGTTTAAATGGCCGCTTTAGTGCCGTCAGCTACCAGGCGGCCATCGGATTGTTCCTGACATAATAGGGGCAATTACGGTTTCGACCCCCCTTGCGGTCGTTGAGACCCAAAGCGCCAAATCCCAAAAGCCGCCACTTCGAGTCAGCCCAAACCACCGCCATACTCGCCTTTCAGTGGGCGCTAGCGGCTGTCGAATAGGTTCAGTCACTGAGGGTGCGATCGGCGATGATAAGCCCGATCCGTTCAACATCCTCTTTGACAGTTCCAGAGCAGACGTGGCCGAGCAACATCGCGCACGATTGGGTGATAAACCGAAGATCGGCTTCTTCATTCTGGGACAACATTGTGATGTCGGCATCGGGCACTGCCGCCGACAGCAGTCGCTTGCAATAAATGGCAAAGTGGCACGACGCCGAGCCGACGTCGGAATGAACGATCAAGAGGTCCACGTCGTTCGCCGGCGCCTTCCCATAAAAGCGAGATCCGAAGCCGTAGATTTGAACGCTTTCCGTCATCAGCGCGGAATAGCCTTCTCGCGCTCGCGTTCCGAAGGAGTCCGATAGTTCCAGAAGTCCTCTCGTCCCAGAGACCCCATGAACTCGGCGATGGTGAAGAGACCAACGTGCGCAGAGCGGCAATACTCCCGCGCATCCTTCGTGTAGCCACACCAATTTGAATTGATGATCACCACGTCCACATGACCGAGCTGGCTTTGGACCTCGATGAACTGGGCGACGCCGAACGAGTAGCATTCGCAGATGAAAACACGAAGGACTTGCCCAGTATCGCGCGTTAGCTCATAAACTCCGTTTCCTGCAGGGGCGAGACTAGTGACCCGGCCATGCTTGTTCATCCGGTCCTCGAAAAAGCGAAAATGGCCATAGTAGCTCGGCCATGGAAAAGCGTCGCTACGCGCCGCCATTTGCTGCCCTCCTTATCCGATCGGCGAACTCCGAGGGGAATCGCAAAACGCCAGTATATGATATCTCGTCGTTGACCCACCTTTCGTAGCTACGCGCATGGAGGAGGAATGCGGAAATGGCCTTCTGGTCGTCAGGGTCGAGTACATCTCTGTGCCGTTCCAGTACGCCAGCGATCTTCCGGTTGTTTGGCACGATAGTGGACAGGCGTTCGGAAACCCAGATGGAGAAAACTTCATCGTTGTGAGGCTCGTTCAGGGCGAGCTCCGACATAGGGCCATAAGTTTGCCACGCCTGGTGATTTTCTTCGAGCAGGACCAAGATGGACTTGGCAAGCGCATGCCTCTCCAGTGCCCCGTCTGTGTCTGTACGCTGATCCACCCAGTCTTCGTGCGTCGATTTCATCTTGTGCAATACTTCGACGGTAAAGACACCCTCATTCTCCTTCTTGTCGACCTCGGTGTGGTGGTTGGGGCAAAGCAAGATGAGGTTAGTGTAGTTGTCGCGCTCTGCAGGAGTTTGGGAGGTATCATGGCGGTTCGCGCCAGATTTGTCCCCACGGATGTGGGCCATTTCACCGATCGTATAAGGCGCTCGGCCTTCGGCTTCCCGCTGAGAGAGACGCACCCGGCAGCCATCGAATGAGCATCGGCCCGCCGCGTTCGACCAGAGAAGCTTAATGGATTTGTCCGTTATTGCCATTGACGAAAATTGTCCCCAACGATCTCGCGATCGAGAACTCTCGAAAGAGATGCTCAATACTTGTGTGTTTCAACCAAAGGGCAGGATCTATCCGTCAAGGCTCAGCTCATATTGCGATCGGTGTCAAGCGACACGGCCGTTCTCGGTGGTTCATCGAAGTTAAGTAATAGATCAAAGATGTCTCATCCGGCATTATCAAAGTGGGGCTCGATCGGTTTGCGCTTCGGGAAGACGCCATCAGGGTCTATGGTCGACAATAGAGCGCTCGCTGCGGTCAAAGTACGGCGGCTTCGCGAATGGCCGCTTCTCCAATTCCGCAAACAGAAGCGGTCCGGCAGTTTCCCACCCCATTCCAGACGGTCCCGGCAAGCGGCTTCTCGACCCAGCCAGTCCTGCGACGATGCGAAGGGCAGGTGGATGCCGACGTGACGCCGCGCGCAGTGGAGGCAAGTTCATCGTCCATGATGCGGTGCGCCTCCCCCCAGACTCAGCTAAATCCCTCCCGTGCACACCGGGACCCAGACTAACCGCATGGCCGAGACGGATCTTTATCTTCCCCTGAAGGCCTTCATGCAGGGCGCCGGCTAGGCCGTGAAGGGCGAGGTCCATGGCTGCGACCGGGTCGGCGTGCGGGACGGCGATACGTCCGTCCGCGTCGGCTGCGAGAGGAGCGCGTCTTCAGTCGCTAGCTAGTCCCGCAGGGCGTCAACCGGGCAGCGATCCCGGACGAGGTCTGGCTCGCGGCGCGCGCCTCGAGGGGGGAGAGGCGCGAGGCAGCCGGCAGCTTCGGGCTGGCGCGACCGGCTGCGGGGCTGAGAGGGGTGGCACGGCCATACGGGATGGCCATGCCACGAACGCGATGCCGGCAGGGCTCCAGGCAGGGGGCCTGGCTACGCCGCTAGCTGGATGGGCGGACCGGCGGCGCGATCCAGCGGCCGTCCAGCGCCTCGGCCTTCGGCAGATAGAGCCGCATGACCGCATAGAAGGGTTCGGCGGGCGCCGGCAGCCAGTTCGATTCCAACTCGGCTCCGGGGCTTTCGTGCTGGAGGGTGAGCACGATCTCGCCCTTGTCGTTCTTCTTGAGGCCGCGCAGCATGGCCGAGTTGATCAGGTAGCGGTTGATCGGATTGCTAACCAGGAGCTGCCTGGGCCGGTCATACATGGTCAGCGACCAGAAGGCGTCGACCGGCGGCAGCGTCTCGTCGGTGAAGGTCAGCGTGTATTTGCCGGCCTTGCCGTCGAGCGGCGCCTTGGCCTCGTCGACCGCGTAGATGACGTAGAGCGCCTCCTGGACGCTGTTGCCGTAGATCCCGCCCTGCGCCGCCGCGGCGCGGTCCATGTAGCGGCCCTTCATGAACTCGGGCGTGCCGAACAGCTTTGACGAATCCGTCATCCGGCCGGCCTGGTCGCGGATCTCCTTCTCCGTGGCGACGACCGTATCCCGCATCGCGGCCGCGGCGTCTGGCGCGAGATCCGGCGCCGGCCATGCCGCGCCGTCGCGGACGCCGAGCCTGGCGAGGTTCTCGCGCTGGCCCTCGTCGCCCGGATAGGCGGGCGCGAAGGGCAGCAGGAAGGCGGCGAGCGGCCAGTAGTTCGAGACCATCAGCTCGTCGGAGATCGGCATCCAGTCCACCGCCGGGGGCGCGGGCGGCGCCGGGGTGTTCGCGTAGGTCGAGAGAGGCGCCGCCTTGTAGCCGGCCTGGATCTTCTTGACGTTGTCGAGGTCGTCCGGCGCGAACAGCTGCGTCCGGACGATGCCGATGGCGAGCGCGGTCGGCATCTCGATCACGCGCTTGATGCCCTCGGGCACCTCGCCCTTCCAGCCGGGGCCGGTGATCAGGAAGTCGCCGCCGTCATTGCCGTCCACCCTGGTGCCGGGATAGTCGACATTGTTGGTGTAGAGGTCGATCAGCTGCAGCGAGTAATAGCGCTCCTTCTCGATCGCCGGCATGGTGACGACGACGGGCTCTGCCCTGAGGTCGAAGACGATGAAGGAATAGGGCGTGTCCGAGTTGGGCGTGATGATCGCCGTATCCTCGGGCGTGTAGACGCGGGCGATGCTGACCAGCGTGTTCAGCGGCCCCTTGTACTGGCTGCCGCCCGGCTCGAGGGCGTACTGGAACATGGTGAGGTAGTTCTTCACCATCGGATAGGTGTAGATGTAGGCCTCGCGGGCCTGCGCCGCGACGCTGTCCTGCGCGAAGGCCGGGAGCGCCGGCAGGGCGGCGAGGACGGCCGTGGATTTCAGGAAATTCCGGCGGTTCATTTCACTTCCTCTGCAACGGGGAAAGTCCAGCTTCCGTCAAGAATCTGCGCGTCCGGGCGATAGAGGCGAACCATGTAGTTCCAGTCCGCCGGCGTCGGCAGGCAGTTCGCCACCTTGCCGTCGCAACCGCCGAACTGGATGGTGATCGAGCCATCCTCGCTTTTCTGCGCGGTCACGTCGTTCAGGGAATAGGCGTCGAGATCGTTCGGCGTGAAGAAGCCGTCCTTGTTGTAGACGGTGACCGACCAGAATTCCTTCACCGGCACGTCCTTGACGGTCAGCCGGTAGACGCTCTTGCCGTCGTTCTTTTCCGGCGTGATGTTCAGGTAGAGCGCTTCCTTCTCCGGGTTGCCGCCCCAGCCGAGCGCGGCGCCGACCAGGTGGCGGATCGGGTCGACCTCGTCGCGCGTTCCGAACATCTTCGCGGTGTCGGGCAGCAGGGCGCCGAGATCGAGCAGCGCGCGCCGGGTCTTGTTCCGGCTCTCGCCGTCCCATTCCGGGATCTCGAAGCTGCCGGATGACGCCTGCTCGACCTTGACCGCGTCCTGCAGCGCGTGAACGTCTTTCATGTCCTCGGCATCGGCGGGATTGGCGAAGAAGCGGAAGGCCGCCACCACGTAGCGGGTGCCGATGTCGTCGCGCGTCAGCGTGTGGGTGCCCGCGCCGTAATGCACGCCGTGGATGTAGTGGTCCTCGTCGATCAGCATGAGCGACACGAAGCGGTTTTTGGGGTCCGGTACGGTGATCGTCACCGGCCCGGCATCCAGATCGAACACGGCGGATGAATAGAGCGTATCACGGTTCAACCGGATGACCGTCTGCTTGTCGAGCGGCGCCATCGCGCGGGTATGATCGAACTTGCCGAAGCCGCCGTTCGCGACAATGCCGGAGAAATAGAGATCGCTCTCGGCGCGGACGAAGTTGTCGCTGTTGACAGGAACAGGCTCTGCCGCGGCCGGCTGCGCCGCCAGAAGCGCCAGGGCGGCCATGGTCGAAAAGCCCAATTTCATTCTAGACATCGGAACCCCGTTGATTGATGTGCTGGAGTGGCGTGATCCCTGCCGGCCCCTGTCAAAAAGGCAGCCGTGACGGCTTTCGTCGGCGCTGGGAGCCTGGTATCCGGCCGCGGCCGAAATCCCGTCGTCGCCCCCCGACGACCTGGCCATCTTGCACATTCGCAGTGGGTAGTTTGTCCCGATTGGCACAATCCATGGACTTCCGCGTGACTTCGTTCAACTTGGACGGGTTGGCGGTGGCGCTGAGGCGGAGCGTCGAAAACGACACATACCTGTATTGCGAAACCGGGGGCTGAAGTTGGATTTGACGCTTGAGCAGGCCCAGCGCGTCATGCGGAACGGAGCATGGCTGGCGCACATGGGGGAGCCATTCCAGACCGCTCTCCTGCGCAGCGCCCATTTGCTCCGCTTTGCGCCGGGGCAGGTCATCTACAGACATGGCGATATCGGCGGCGGCATGTACGGGCTTGTCGCCGGATCCCTCACGATCAACTCGGCGCCACCCGAGTTGACGCCGCAGCTCATCCATCTCGGCATGCCGGGAGCCTGGACTGGCGAAGGCCCGTTCCTGACCGGCCAGCCGCGACGGATCGAGATGCGGGCGCTCGGCGTCGCCTGGATGATGCATGTGCCGCTGGATGCCCTGGAGCAGATGGCGGCGCAGGATCCGCGCGTCGTGCGCGCGGTGAGCGTGAATACCGCCTTTACCGTCGATGTGCTCGTCCGGATCATCCGCGATCTGCAGAAGCGCGACGTGAGCCGGAGAATCGCTTCCGTGATCGAGCGCGCCGGATGGCTCGGGGACATGCCGATCCCGCTCACCCAGTCCGCCCTCGGCATCATGGCGAATGCCTCGCGCAAGCAGGTCAATGCCGCGGTGAGCCGCTTTGCCGCTGCGGGCTGGGTGACCTCGACCTATCGATCCATCACCGTGACAGACCCGGAGGCGCTGCGGGAATTCTCGGATGGCGACGATTTGGATGCGTAGCTGCCGCAGGCGGTGAGACCGCGCGCGATTCTGGCCCAGCGCTGCCGCATTGCCAATCGAGTGCGGACCCTGGCAGGCTTCAGGTGCACCACCTCAGGGACTCAGCTAAACCCCCTCCCGAACCCACCGGGACCCGAACTGGATCGATGGCCGAGACCGATCTTTATCTTCCCCTGAAGGCCTTCATGGAGGGCGCGGGCTATGCCGTGAAGGGCGAGGTCAATGGCTGCGACCTGGTCGGCGTGCGGGACGGCGATCCGCCCGTCCTCGTCGTCTGCGAGATGAAGCTCTCGTTCAACCTCGAGCTCGTCATGCAGGGCGTCAACCGGGCGACGATCTCGGACGAGGTCTGGCTGGCGGCGCGCGCCTCCAAGGGCAAGGGCCGCGAGCATGACGCGCGCTTCCGCAATCTGTGCCGACGCCTCGGCTTCGGGCTGATCGCCGTCTCGGCCTCGGGCACGGTCGACGTCATCGTCGCGCCTTTCGCGCAGACGCCGCGCCGCGATCTCAAGCGCCGCTCGCGCCTGCTCGACGAGCACAAGCGCCGGGTCGGCGATCCCGTGAAGGGCGGTGGGCGCGGCAAGCCGATCATGACCGCCTACCGGCAGGACTGCATCTTGATCGCGACGGCGCTCGCGTCCGGGCCGCAGAGCCCGAAGCAGCTGAAGACGGTGGTCGCGCGCGCGCCGGGGATCTTGCAGAGCAACGTCTATGGCTGGTTTGTCCGCGAGAGCCGGGGCATCTACGGGCTGACCGAACTCGGCCGCGCCGCCGTCGAGCCCGCGCAGGACTGATCTTCCGCCATCCCGCGCCCGCTCAGGCGTCCGGGGCGGGGATCTCGGGGCCGCCGCGGCCGAGGAGGTGGGCGGCCGCGCGCCAGGCGTGGTGGGCGATCCGCTGCAGGTTCCGGACGGCCTCGATCCGGGCAAAGG
>JAEWAD010000017.1 GCA_023391905.1 Pseudomonadota bacterium
GGCCGGCGCGGCGCGGCGCTGGGTGTTCCAGCACATCCGCGGCGGCACGCTGGAGGCCGGCCGGTTCGAGGCGTCGGTGCCCGGCGGCATGCTCTGGACCGGCGAGCGCGTGGTGCTGCCCGAGGACGCCATGCGCCTCGACATGCGGCTCGAGGACGTCGCTTTCACCACCTTCGGCGCCGTTCCGGCGATCACCGGCGCCAGCGGCAACGCCGTCCTCGCCGGCTCGACCTTCGGCGTCGACATGGAGAAGGGCCGCATCACCACGCCGTCCGGCAAGTCGGTCGACGTGACCGCTGGCGCCTTCGCCGTCTCCAACACGGCGCAGCGCTTCCCCGACGGCCAGGTCGAGGTGCAGATCGAGGGCGATGTCGGCGCCATGGCCGAGATCGCCGACAGCGACCCGATCCGCGCCATGCAGCGTCGCGGCATCAATCCCACCAGCCTGTCGGGCGCTGGTCAGGCCACGCTCTCCGTCAAGCTGCCGCTGAAGCCGGGCCTGACGCCGAACGAGGTGGACTGGCGCGTCGGACTGAAGACGACCGGCTTCGCCAGCGCCGACCCGATCGAGGGGCGCTCCATCAAGGATGGAGCGCTGACCATGACGGCGACGCCGGCCGAGGTCGCGATCCACGGCAAGGCTGCGATCAACGGCGTGACGGCGGCGATCGACCTGGCGCAGCCGCTCGGCGACGCGGACGGCGACGGCGACACGGAGGAAGGCCGGCGCAAGATCACGCTGAGCCTCGACGAGAAGGCGCGCAAGAAGCTCGGCATCGGCCTCGACAACGTCATCGGCGGCACGGTCGGCGCGACCGTCTCCGATCTCGGCGACGGCTCCAAGGGCCAGCACTACGAGCTCGACCTGAAGCAGGCGCGCCTCGTGCTGCAGGCGGTGGGCTGGTCGAAGGGCATCGGCGTCCCCGCCAAGCTCAGCTTCGACCTCCGGCCCGGCAAGAACGGCTTCAACATCGACAACATGGTCGCGACGGGCGACGGCTTCGGCTTCCGCGGCAGCGCCGTGCTCGATTCGAAGTTCGGCCTCGTCTCCGCCGATCTCGACAATCTGGCGCTGCGCAAGGGCGACCAGATCTCCGTCGATCTCCGCCGCAAAGGCAATGGCTATTCGATCGTCGCGCGCGGCAGTTCCTTCGACGTGCGCGGCCTGATCGCGCAGTACAAGTCGGCCGCCACCGGCCCCAGCGAGGGCGCCGCCGACCTGACCGTCGACGCCAAGGTGAAGACGCTGATCGGCTTCAACCAGGCGACGCTCTCCGACGCGTCCGTCGGCGTGCAGTCGCGCGGCGGCACGGTCGGCAAGGCGACGCTGGAAGGCGTGCTCGACACCGGCGGCATCTCGCTCTCCTACGCCGATGGCGGCGAACAGGCGGAGCTGCGGATCAATTCCGGCGACGCCGGCAGCGTCTTCCGCTTCATCGACATCTACAGCCGCATCGCCGGCGGGCGCCTGACCATGACGGGGCGGCGCGCCGGCGCGCGGGCGCCGTTCTCCGGCATCTTCGACGTGCTCGATTTCCGCATCGTCGGCGAGCCGTCCATGGCCCGCCTCGTCTCGGCGACCAACGGCACCGGGCCGCAGGCGACCCGCACCGGCGTCGACCCCAACAACGTGCAGTTCGACCGCATGCGGCTCGACTACACCAAGCGCGGCTCGGTGGTGGTCATCGACGACGCCATCCTGCGCGGCGCCTCGGTCGGCGCCACCTTCAACGGCACGCTCGACCTCGCCAAGCAGACGGTCTCGCTCGCCGGCACCTATCTGCCGGCCTATGCCTTCAACAATCTGTTCGGCAAGCTTCCCATCATCGGCCTGGCGCTCGGCGGCGGCAGCAAGGGCGGCCTGATCGGCGTGACCTTCAAGGTCGACGGCCCGCTCAACGCGCCCAGCCTGATGATCAATCCGCTCTCCGCCATCACCCCCGGAATCTTCCGCAAGATCTTCGAGTTCCCCGTCAATTGACGGCAGGGGCGGCCGCGTGCAGGCGGCCGGATCCGGCTGCCGCCGGGCCTCGACGAAGGGGCCGGGGAGCGCTTTGGGCGGGGCGTAGGATCCCCGAGCCGGCCCCATCCACGCAGGCGTGCCCCCGCTGGATCTTCCTTCGAGGCTTCGCTGACGCGAAGCACCTCAGGATGTTGGCGGGCTGTGGCCAGAAGGCACTCCGTCGCGTTCGCTCCGCCGTCATCCCTGCGCAAGCAGGGATCCATGCAGCCGCGCCACGGACCTTGCCGATATTCCCACGGTGCTACGGCCAGATGGATCCCGGATCTCCGCTGCGCTGTGTCCGGGATGACGGCCGAGGGTGCCCCGGGAGGCGCCCCCGTCGCAGGGCGCTTGGGGCGTTTCCCGCCGTGCCAGTCCTGAATCATCTCACGAAAAAAGCGGCGCAGGTGGCTGCGCCGCTTCGTTTATTCCGACTGTGTCGTCCGGATCAGACCGGGCGCACCAGGATGTGCTTCTTGCGGCCGAGCGAGAGCTTGACCACGCCTTCCGCCGTCAGCGCGTCGGGGCCGACCAGCACCTTCTCGTCGGTGACCGCCTGGTCGTTGACGCGCAGGCCGCCGCCCTTGATCTGGCGGCGCGCCTCGCCGTTGGAGGCGACGAGGCCGGCCTGGACGAACAGCGACAGCACGCCGAGGCCGGCGGCGAAGTCCGAGGCGCCGACCTCGATCGTCGGCAGGTCCTCGGCCAGCGCGCCTTCCTCGAAGGTGCGGCGCGCCGTCTCGGCCGCCTGCTCGGCCTGGGCGCGGCCATGCGCCAGCGCCGTCACCTCGGTGGCGAGGATCTTCTTGGCCTCGTTGATCTCCGAGCCGGCCAGCGCGGCGATGCGGCGGACCTCGTCGAGCGGCAGCACGGTGAACAGCTTCAGGAAGCGCTCGACGTCGCCGTCCTCCGTGTTGCGCCAGAACTGCCAGAACTCGTAGGGGCTCAGGAGATCGGCGTTGAGCCAGACCGCGCCGCTCGCGGTCTTGCCCATCTTGGCGCCGGAAGAGGTTGTGAGCAGCGGCGTCGTCAGCGCGTAGAACTGCTTGTCGAGCATGCGGTGGCCGAGTTCGATGCCGTTGACGATGTTGCCCCACTGGTCGGAGCCGCCCATCTGCAGGGTGACGCCGTAGCGCTGGTTCAGCTCCACGAAGTCGTAGGCCTGCAGGATCATGTAGTTGAATTCGAGGAAGGACAGCGACTGCTCGCGGTCGAGGCGCAGCTTGACCGAGTCGAAGGACAGCATGCGGTTGACCGAGAAGTGGCGGCCGACGTCGCGCAGGAAGTCGATGTACTGCAGGCCGTTCAGCCAGTCGGCGTTGTTGGCCATGATCGCCGGCTTCTCGGCGCGGTCGAAGTCCAGGTATTTCTCGAACGTGCCGCGGATGCCGGCGAGGTTCTCGGCGATGATCTCGTCGGTCAGGAGCTTGCGCGCCTCGTCCTTGAACGAGGGGTCGCCGATGCGGGTCGTGCCGCCGCCCATCAGCGCGACGGGGCGGTGGCCGGTCTTCTGCATCCAGTGCAGCATCATGATCGAGACGAGATGGCCGACATGCAGGCTGGAGGCCGTGGCGTCGAAGCCGATATAGCCGGTGACGGGTCCCACCGCGAACTGGCTGTCGAGCCCCTCGCTATCCGAGCACTGGTGGACGAAGCCACGCTCGGTCAGGATCTGCATCAACTCGGACTTGAAGGCGCTCATGACGGCCGGACCTTTGGATCTTGATTTCAGGAGTTGGGCCGCTTTCTAGCAGCCGGGGCGGGAAATTTCACCGTTGGCGGCGAAAATTCCCGCCTGCTCGCGCGTTTTCGCGCGAAGCGGGTTCTTGGCGGGATCGGGAACGCTTCGCCGTCTCCGCGGAAACGGCGAAGCGAGTGCGGGCTCAGGCGGCGCGGCGGTTGGCCGTGCGGCGGGTTTCGACGGCGGCGGCGAGGCGCTCCAGCACGTCGACGGTGGTGTCCCAGTCGATGCAGCCATCGGTGATGCTCTGGCCGTAGACCAGCGGCTGGCCCTCGACCAGGTCCTGCCGGCCGGCGACGAGATTGCTCTCCACCATCACGCCCATGATGCGGTTGTCGCCATGCTCGAGCTGGCGGGCGATGTCCTCGACGACCAGCGGCTGGTTCTCCGGCTTCTTCGACGAGTTGGCGTGGCTGGCGTCGATCATGATGCGCGGCGTGATGCCGGCCTTCTCCGAGGCCTTGGCGGCGTCGTCGACGCTGGCCGCGTCATAGTTCGTCGTCTTGCCGCCGCGCAGGATGATGTGGCAGTCCTCGTTGCCCGCCGTGGTGGCGATCGCCGAGCGGCCGGTCTTGGTGACGGCCAGGAAATGATGCGGCTGCGAGGCGGACAGCACCGCGTCGAGCGCGATCTTGACGTTGCCGTCGGTGCCGTTCTTGAAGCCGACCGCGCAGGAGAGGCCGGAGGCGAGCTCGCGATGCACCTGGCTCTCGGTCGTGCGCGCGCCGATCGCGCCCCAGCTGACCAGGTCGGCGAAGTACTGCGGCGTCGTCATGTCGAGGAACTCGGAGCCGGCGGCCAGGCCGAGGTCGTTGATGTCGACCAGGAGGTTGCGCGCGATGCGCAGGCCCTTGTCGATCTCGAAGCTGCCGTCGAGGTCGGGGTCGTTGATCAGGCCCTTCCAGCCGACCGTGGTGCGCGGCTTCTCGAAGTAGACGCGCATGATGATCTCGAGCCTATCCGACAGGTAGGGGCGGATCTCCGCCAGGCGCTTGGCGTAGTCCATCGCGGCGACCGGGTCATGGATCGAGCAGGGGCCGATCACGACGACCAGGCGGTCGTCCTCGCCCTTCAGGATGTTGTGCACGGCGCGGCGCGCGGCGGTCACGGTCTCGGACGCCGTCTCGGTGCGCGGGAATTCCCGCATCACCTGCTCGGGCGTGCTCAACTCTTTCAGGTCGCGAATACGGAGGTCGTCGGTCATCAGCACGGTGTGGCTCCTTGGGATTGGAAGCACCCGGCGGCGGCATAAAAAAAGCCGCCAGGTGTCTGGCGGCTTCGGGACTTTTTGCGGTTTTTAGACCGCGCGCACCCCTACCTCCGCCATGGCGAGCGGATAGCTAAAGTACCAAGCATAGGTGGTGGCAGCGAAAGTCATGACAGCCCCTATAGATCAGCCAACGGCGTTTGTCACGTCGCCGATCGAAACTTTGTACGAAACGATCCGACTGTTGCCGATCTGCTCTTTGCCTCTGTCCTTTCCGGGGGTATCCCGGATTCTGGAACCATTCCGGGGGAACCCATGCGCAGAACCGTCGTTGTCGGCCTGATGAGCGGAACATCCATGGACGGCGTCGACGCGGCCCTGATCGCAACGGACGGCGAGGAGGTCGAGGCGTTCGGCCCCACCCATTTCCGGCCCTATTCGCCGGACGAGCGCGCGGTGCTGCGCGCGGCCCTTTCGGCCGCGACCGGGCTCGACCGGCGCGACGCGCGCCCCGGCGTGCTGGGCGAGGCGGAGCGGATCGTCACCGAGGCGCATGCCGAGGCGGTCGAGGTGCTGCTTGCGCGCAATGACGTCGATGCGCCCCGCGTGAGCCTGGTCGGCTTCCACGGTCAGACCGTCTTTCACGCGCCCGACCGGCGGCTGACGGTCCAGATCGGCGATGGCGCCGCGCTGTCGCGTCGGCTCGGCCTGCCGGTCGTCTATGATTTCCGCGCCGCCGACGTGGCGGCGGGCGGGCAGGGGGCGCCGCTGGTGCCGGTCTTCCACGCCGCGCTGGTGCGCGCCGCCAGGCTCTCGGGCGATGTGGCGGTGGTGAATATCGGCGGCGTCGGCAATGTCACGCGCATCGGCGCCGACGGCTCGATCGTCGCCTTCGACACCGGCCCCGGCAACGCGCTGATCGACGATCTCGTGCGCGAGCGCACCGGCGCCGCCATGGATGCCGGCGGCGTGCTGTCGTCGACCGGGACCGTGCAGCTGCAATCGCTGGCCGAGCTGATGGACGATCCCTGGTTCGACCTGCCGCCGCCGAAATCGCTCGACCGCGACGCGTTTTCGCGGGCGCCGGTGGCGCGGCTTTCGACCGCCGACGCGGCGGCGACGCTCGCCGCCTTCACGGCCGAGACGATCGCCCGCGCGGTGTCGCTCGCCGGCGGCGCCGAGCAGATCATCGTCTGCGGCGGCGGCGCGCATAACCCGGCCATCCTGCGGCTTCTCGCCGAGGCGAGCGGCGCGCGCGTCATGACCGCCGACGCGCTCGGCTGGTCGGGCGATTTTCTCGAGGCGCAGGCCTTCGCCTATCTGGCGGCGCGCAGCGTCGCCGGATTGCCGCTGAGCCTGCCGGAGACGACCGGGGTGCCGTACCCGATGCCGGGCGGCATCCTGGCCGAGCCGGCCGCGCCGGTGGCCTGAAGGCGGGCCGGCGGGTCCGCCGGACGCCGATTGGACGAATCGTGTCGCCTGCGGCAAGCATGGCGGCGGCTAACTGACTGGGGAGACGCGCATGCCGAGCCGCCTGACGAAATTCTGTTTCATGCTGATGGGCAGCGCCCTCCTGGCCGCGCCGCTCGCCTCGAGCGCCGTCGCGGCGCCGCCCCAGTCGCCGCCGGCGCAGTCGGCCCCTGCCAAGGCGGAGCCGGTCAAGCCGACGCGGGTGGCGAAATCGGCCAAGCCCGCCAAGGTGGCGCGCGATCCGCAGGTCTACCTGTTCCGCGGCCTCGCCAACGTGTTCTCCCTCGGCATGGACGACATGTCGAAGGAGCTGACCTCGCGCGGCATTCCGAACAAGGTGCTGAACCACGCCAACTGGCCGCGCGTCGCCGCCGACATCACCGCGAAATACAAGGCCAATCCGAAGCAGACCCGGCCGGTCGTGCTGGTCGGCCATTCGCTCGGCGCCAATGCTGTCCTGGTGATGAGCCAGCAGCTGGTGCGCAACGGCGTTCCCGTCGACCTCGTCGTCACCTTCGATCCGACGACGAAGGGCCCGGTGTCGCCCGGCGTCCGGCGCTACCTGAACCTCTACCAGTCGAACAATGGCTGGAGCTCGGAGCTCGAGGTGCCGGCCGGCGCCGGCAAGCGCGTCGTCAATTCCGACGTGCGCAAGCGCGACGACATCAAGGCGCAGCTGTCGCATTTCGACATCGACAAGAACCGCGTCCTGCATCAGCAGGTCGTCTCGGACATCGCGCGTCTCGTCGGCGTCAGGCCGAAGCCGCAGGCCAAGGGCGGCAAGCCGGACGCCTGAGGCGCCCGGCACCGGCTGGCCGACGGCGCGTCGGCCTCAGGCTTCCTTCCGCCCGGCTTCCTTGAACGGCTCCGCCTCGCGGAGCCGTTTTCGTTTCGCCGCGCGCGTCCGCGGCGCCCGCGGGCTGCCTCCGCCCGGTCGATTCGGCTTGGCCGTCAGCCGGATTTTTTCCGCACACGAGTGTTTCCGTCGCCGGGAGGTCGCGAATTGGGTGTGTGACCGCGAAAAAAGCGAGGCACAGGGCAAGAGCGGCTCAGGACGTGTTCGAAATCATCTACCGCAGATTGCAGGCACTATATTGGTCTGTCTCAATGCCTTGGCTGAGATGCACTAAGGTTGGCAATTGATATGCCATACAAATCGTAGCAATACGCTGCGTCAACTTGGGGCTGTGTGTGGCGGTTTCATCACAGACAATGCGCTGAATCCGGGACTAGCCTGCAATCCATGCGGGTGATGTGTCCGTTCCCCGAAGGCTGGAACGCGTTGCCCGGTTCGCTCAACTGGATGCAAAGGGCCCCCCATGAACCATCTGCTTCGCACTGCAACCATGGCGTCTGTCCTCGCGCTCGGCGCGGCCGGTGCCCAGGCCGCCGACCTGACCTATGAGCCGGCTCCCGTCGCGCCGGAGGTCTTCAACTGGACCGGCTTCTATGTCGGTGTCCATGGCGGCATCGGCGGTGGCGATTTCGATACGCAGCTGCGCGTCTATGACGACCAGCTTGAGCGGGGCCGACTGCTTTCGGACTACGGGGCGGATGTGAGCGACAACGCCTTCGGTGCCTTCGGAGGCGTTCAGGCTGGCTATAACTACCAGTTCGCAACCAACTGGGTGGCCGGCCTCGAGGCCGACTTTGCAGCCTCGGGCATCAAGGCGGAGCATAGCGAGTCCTATAGCTACGGCTACTCCTGGCACACCGAGGCGCAGATTGACTGGTTTGGTACCATTCGCGGCCGGCTTGGCTACGCTTGGGACAATGTCCTGTTCTACGGCACGGGCGGCGCGGCCTATGGCAAGGTCGAGCTTTCCGGCGGTGAGAGCTATCGCGGCGAGGGCAGCTTCAACAACTATTCCGGCTCGGAGACGCGCTGGGGTTGGACGGCCGGCGCCGGTGTCGAATACGGCATCACCAAGAACATCACACTGAAGACCGAATACCTCTACGTCGATCTCGGCACGGCCACGATCGATAACGCGATCTTCGACGCATATGAGAGCCAGGCCAAGCTCGACACCGCCTTCCACACGCTGAAGTTCGGCCTGAACTACAAGTTCTGATCGATCGTGGCGCGGCGCTCGGTTGGTCGAGCGTCGCGCCGTTTTCCGCTTTGGCCTTGCTCCGCAATGGGGCAATCGCGGAACCCCGTCGCCTGCAGAGCCATCTCGCTCGATTCCATTGTGCCGGCTCCGGATCTCCTACCTGTAGGTGCGGCTCAGGCGACGGATGCAGCCGAAGATTGGTGCAATGCATCGCGGAATCAGAGGTCGATATGTGGCGATGCAAAATAATCGCCCGGCGAATTCTGAAGCCTGCGGACCTCGTTTCTGTCTGTTGGGCGCCGAATTCATGTTTTCGGATAAGTATTTGACCCGGAATTGATAGGCTTGGACACTGTTCATGCACACGAATTGTGGGTCGACGCTACGTCAGCTTTGGCTTTCGTGATGCGATTCTGCAACACTCAATCCCGCTCTGTCGCGCTATCGTGATGTCCTGAGGCGCCCGATCCCCCGGATCTCCCCATCGGGTGCCTGGAACATCCGCGAAGGGGCATATGATGGCGTTCATTCTCCGTACTGCGACGATGGCTTCCGTCCTGGCACTTGGTGTCGCCGGCGCGCAGGCTGCTGACTTGACCTATGAGCCTGCCCCCGTGGCGGCGCCGGTGGTCTTCAACTGGACGGGCTTCTACATCGGCGTCCATGGCGGCGTTGGCGGTGGCAGCATCGACACGTCGTTTTACAATCCCGTCGACGACTACACCGTAGACTACAGCGACAACGCCTTTGGAGCCTTCGGCGGCGCGCAGATCGGCTACAACTGGCAGTTCGCGACCAACTGGGTCGCCGGCGTCGAGGCGGACATCGCCTATTCCGGCATCGAGTCGAACTTCGACTGGAACTACGGCGGTGATCCCGACTACCACCTGAGCACCAACATCGACTGGTTTGGCACGCTGCGCGGCCGCATCGGTTATGCTTGGGATAATCTGCTCGTCTATGGTACCGGCGGTGCCGCCTATGGCGACGTCGAGGTTTCGACCAACTATTCCGAGGTCGATTTCTCAGAAGGTTCGTCGTTCTCCGATACGCGCTGGGGCTGGACGATCGGTGCCGGCGTCGAATACGGCATCACGCAGAACATCACCCTCAAGACCGAATACCTCTATGTCGACCTGGGCAGCATCCATCAGGATGCCTTCAATGGCCTGGAAGGTGTCGATGGGCCGTTCGACACCGATCTGGCCTTCCACACCCTCAAGGTCGGCCTGAACTACAAGTTCTGATCCCGAACGACAGAAGGGGCCTCGCGGCGCGGGGCCCCTTTTCGCATGCGGACTTGTCGGACTGCGCGCGCCGCGCTGGGCGCCACGGAGCGTTCGCTTTGCGCAATCCGCTCTCCGTCGATCGCGTGCCGCGATCCATTGCCTACCGAATGCACCTGGCCTTCCCCCGTCCCCGAGAGGTCCCATGACCCGATGGATGCTGCGCAGCGCGACAATGGCTTCTGTCCTGGCGCTCGGTGTCGCCGGCGTGCAGGCGGCTGACCTCACCTATGAGCCCGCTCCCGTGGTGGAGGCGCCTGCCGCCTTCAACTGGACCGGCTTCTATGTCGGCGTCCATGGCGGCATCGGCGGCGGCGACTTCGATACCAGTTTCGTCAATGTGCCGGGCGACTATGCGACCGACTGGAGCGACAATGCCTTCGGCGGCTTTGGCGGCGCCCAGATCGGCTACAACTGGCAGTTCGCGCCGAACTGGGTGGTCGGCGCCGAGGCCGATCTCGCGGCGTCCGGCATCCAGGCGAGCTTCGAGGAGCGCCAGGGCGACTTCAATTATGGCCTCGAGGCCAAGATCGACTGGTTCGGCACGCTGCGCGGCCGCATCGGTTATGCGTGGGACAATCTGCTCGTCTACGGCACCGGCGGCGCGGCCTATGGCGACGTCAAGGCGAGCGCCCATAAGTCCGACGAGCCCGACAACGGCTTCTCGATCTCGGATACGCGCTGGGGTTGGACCGCCGGCGCCGGTGTTGAATATGGCGTGACGCAGAACATCACGCTGAAGGCCGAGTATCTCTACGTCGATCTCGGCAGCCTCGACTATAGCGGCTACAACGTCCTTCCCGAGATGGACGGGCATACCAGCGTCGATGCGGCCTTCCACACGCTCAAGGCGGGCCTGAACTACAAGTTCTGATCACGCCGCTGCATGGTGTCCAGGGGCTCCGCCTGTGCGGAGCCCTTCCTATTTGTGCACCCCGGAGCGCTGCGGCGGGGCGCTGGTCGCCGCGCTGGCAGGCAAATCGTCTGTATGGATGAAATATAATCAGACAGACTTATCGCATAGCCTTGATCTTGGTTTTTCATTCCGTTTGGGCAAGTTTCGACTTTTGCTTGCCGTGCGACGAGTCTGCAACAGTTTGTTTGGATTTGATCTGCTATCGTGGCCGGAGTGAATGGTAATTCGTGTTCTTCAGTGCACCGTCGTGACGAGGGGCCCATGATGAAATGCGCATTCGTGACCATGACCGCCGCTTCCGTGCTGGCTCTGGGCCTTGGGGCGGCTAATGCCGCCGACCTGGCGCCGGTGCCGGTGATCGAGGCGCCGCCGCCGTTCAGCTGGACCGGCTTCTATGCCGGTGTCCACGCCGGCTACGCCTGGGGCGGCCAGGACGACAATCAGAGCAACCTGTTTACGGACGAAGATCTACTACCCGCCGACAGCTTCGACATGGACGGCTTCATCGGCGGCGTGCATGGCGGCTACAACTGGCAGATGGACCAGTTCGTCTTCGGCATCGAGGGCGACATCGACTACACGAATATCTCCGGAAGCGAGGGCTACGCCGGCTATGTGCCGAACTTCGGCTACGACTATGTCGAGGGTTCGCTCGAACTCGAGAGCAACTGGCAGGCCTCGCTGCGGCTCCGCGCCGGCTATGCGGTCGACAATTTCCTGATGTACGCGACCGGCGGCGTTGCCTTCGCCGACGGCAAGATGACGTCGAGCGGCTATGACTATGACGCCGGCGTCAACTACAGCTCCGACGACAGCAACACGCATACCGGCTGGACGATCGGCATCGGCGCCGAATACGCCTTCACGCCGAACTGGATCGCGCGCGCCGAGCTCCGCTACACCGATTTCGGCAGCAAGACCTATGAACTCCTTGAGGGGCCGGTCGATTCGAGCTGGGATCAGACCGCGGTCACGGTCGGCCTCAGCTACAAGTTCTGACGACGAGGCTCGGGGCGCCTTCGGCGCGACCGAAAGGCCGCGTCGTCCGGGGCTGAATGGAGACGGGGGAAAGGGCTCCGCTTCGGCGGGGCCCTTTTTTGTTCTGGCTGCCTGCCCGGTAGGGGCGGAGCCGGCTCTGACGGTTTGGCGATCGGCGGGCCTGCAGCGCGGCGGCGGGAGTTTTCCGCGCGGAGGGAAAAAGAAACGGCCCGGGCGCGAGCGCGTCCGGGCCGTTCCGTATTCCGGTGGGCGTCGGCCGGCCGATGTCAGCCGGCCTGGATCGCCGCCAGGCGCTTGTCGACGTAATTGCCGCAGATGTCGATCAGCGGCTCGACCTGGCCCTCGAAGAAGTGGTTCGCGCCCGGCATGATCTGCTGCTCGACGACAATGCCCTTCTGGGTCTTGAGCTTGTCGACCAGCGTCTGCACGTCCTTGGGCGGCGCCACCTTGTCCTGGTCGCCATGCACGATCAGGCCGGAGGAGGGGCAGGGCGCCAGGAACGAGAAGTCGTAGAGATTCGCCTGCGGGGCGATCGAGATGAAGCCCTCGATCTCCGGCCGGCGCATGAGGAGCTGCATGCCGATCCAGGCGCCGAACGAGAAGCCGGCGACCCAGCAGGCGCGCGCGTCCGGATGGATCGTCTGCACCCAGTCGAGCGCCGAAGCGGCATCCGACAGCTCGCCCTCGCCATGGTCGAACTCGCCCTGGCTGCGGCCAACGCCGCGGAAATTGAAGCGCAGCACCGCGAAGCCGCGCTTCGCGAACATGTAGAACAGCTGGTAGGTGATCGCGTTGTTCATCGTGCCGCCGAACTGCGGGTGCGGGTGCAGGATGATGGCGATCGGGCCGTTCTTTTCCTTCGACGGCTGGAAACGGCCTTCGATGCGGCCGGCGGGGCCGGTGAAAATAACCTCGGGCATTTTGGCCTCGGACCTTTCGATCTGTTCAGAACCCCACGGGCGACCTATATCAGAGCCAAATCCTAACTTGACTCTGAGGCTCAGGGTTTCTAGAACACATTAGAATTATTCGAAGTTGGCGCTGGATGTCGATCCTGCCATGTGCGGGCCTTGTAGCATGAGGCGGGGCCCGGATTTCAAGCATAATGCGACATCCCCGCCGTGAAGGAGACTGCCAGCCGTGGCCGCGCCGCGCCTTTACCTCGATTACAACGCCGGAGCCCCGCTCCGTGCCGAGGTGCGCGTGGCGATGGTCGAGGCGCTCGGCGCGCCCGGCAATGCCTCGTCCGTGCATGGCGAGGGCCGCGCGG
>JAEWAD010000021.1 GCA_023391905.1 Pseudomonadota bacterium
TTTCCAGATGCTCGGAGGCGCGGAAGAAGTGCCGGTAGGTTTCGAGCGCCTCCATCAGGCGCAGCGGCGCGAAATGGCTGGCGAAGGCGAAGGGCAGGCCGAGCAGCCCCGCAAGCTGGGCGCTGAAGGTCGACGAGCCGAGCAGCCAGACGGGAACGTTGGAGCCGGCGCCCGGCACCGCGCGCACCTTCTGCCCGTCCACGGCAGGCGCCAGATAGGCCAGCAATTCCTGCACGTTCTGCGGAAAGGCGTTGTCGTCGTCGGTGAGCTCGCGGCGCAGTGCCCGCATCGTCATCGGGTCGGTGCCGGGCGCGCGGCCGAGGCCGAGGTCGATGCGGCCGGGATAGAGCGCCTCCAGCGTGCCGAACTGCTCGGCGATCACCAGCGGCGCATGGTTCGGCAGCATGATGCCGCCCGAGCCGACACGGATGGTCGAGGTGCCGCCGGCGATGTAGCCGATCAGCACCGAGGTCGCCGAGCTGGCGATGCCCGGCATGTTGTGGTGTTCGGCGACCCAGAACCGGTTGTAGCCCCGCCTCTCGACGTGAAGCGCGAGATCGAGCGAGCGGGCGAGCGCGTCGGCGACGGTTCCATCCTGGCGAACCGGGGCAAGATCGAGGACGGAGAGCGGTATGGAACGGGTCATGGAAAAGCGTCCGGTGAGGCGGGTGGTCTGGGCCGTGTGTCCTGGCTATGTGGGCCGTCGATCCGGAAACGGAAGCCCGGCAGATACATTTTTGTAGGGATTGATACATTATGCTCCCCTCTGGTCCGGTGCAAGGCGCGGCGCTAGAAGCGCGCAGGCAGAACGGGGAGTGGGCGATGATCGGTTGGGGTATCTGGGGGACGGGGTTCATCTCCGACACGGTCGCGGCGGCGATCCAGAAGAGCCCGGGATCGCGCATCGCCGGCGTTGCCGGGCGTGATGTGACGCGTACCGAGGAATTCCGCGCCCGGTTCGACGGTGAGCGCGCCCATGCCGATGCGGCGGCGCTGCTGGCCGATCCGGCCGTCGACATCGTCTATGTCGGCCTTCCCAACCATGTCCACCACGAAGCGGTGGCCGCCGCGGCGAAGGCCGGCAAGGCGGTGCTGAGCGAGAAGTCGCTGTCTGTCGACATGGAGAAGAGCCAGGCGCTGGTCGAGGCCGTCGCGGCGCACGACACCTTCTTCGTCGAGGGGCTGATGTATCTGGCCCATCCGCTGATCGCACGCTTCACCGAGATCCTGCGCGACGGGCGCCTGGGCTCGGTCAAATCGATCCATGCGAACTACGCCGCCGACATCTGGCAGGTGGTCAATCCCGCGGGGCGGGGCACGCTCTACAATCTCGGCTGCTATCCGGTGTCGCTGCTTCAGCTCGCCGTCCAGACGGTGGCGGGCGAGGGCGCCTTTGCCGACCGCGTCCAGACCGGCACGGGAGTGATCTCCGCCCATGACGGCAATGTCGCCGAGGCGGCGCTCGCCGTCCGCTTCGGCTGCGGCATCCTCGCGACCGTCCAGACGGCCGAGACCTACGGCATGTTCCCGGAGTTCACCGTCGTCGGCGACAGGGGCAGCCTCCGCTTTCTCGACAATCCCTGGCTCCCCGAGGCGGGTTCGAGCCGGCTGCTCTATACCGGCTTCGACGGGACGGGCGAGGAGATCGTCGTCGACAGCGATGCGGATGCCTTCGTCCATCAGGTCCGCATGGTCGAGCGCAGCCTGGCCGCCGGCCTCAGGCAGGCCGAGCGCCCGTCGCCAAGGCCATCCGATTCGATCGAGATCATGCAGATGCTGACCGGCTGGGAAGCGGACATTCGCCGCGTCTGAATTCCGGCGTGCCTGCCGCGCCGGACTCTTCTACTCTGCCGCCACGGCATGTCGGCAGGATCAGGAGACCGGAATGGACCTCGAACTCTCGAACAAGACAGCGCTCGTCACCGGATCGACGGGCGGCATCGGGCTGGCGATCGCCCGCACGCTGGCGGAAGAGGGCGCCGCCGTGACCGTCGTCGGGCGCTCGGCCGACAAGGTCGACGCGGTGGTGCGCGAGATCGGTGCGGCGCGCGGCATCGCCGCCGATCCCGCGACGGCCGAGGGCGCGGCGATCCTGATCCGCGAGCAGCCCAGCGTCGACATCCTCGTCAACAATCTCGGCATCTACGAAGCGAAGCCGTTCGTCGAGATCAGCGACGCCGACTGGCTGCGCTTCTTCGATATCAACGTGCTGAGCGGCGTGCGTCTGGCGCGCCACTATTTCCCCGGCATGATCGAGCGGAACTGGGGCCGCATCATCTTCATCTCCAGCGAATCCTCGCTGCAGGTGCCGCCGGACATGATCCATTACGGCATGACCAAGACGGCGCAGCTCTCGGTCGCGCGCGGGCTGGCCGAACTCACCAAGGGCACGGCGGTGACGGTCAATTCGGTGATGCCGGGGCCGACCCGCTCGGCCGGCATCGGCGACTTCCTGCGCTCGGTGTTCCCCGGCAATGCCGGCAGCGAGGCGGAGCTGGAGAAGGAGTTTTTCCGGCTTTATCGTTCGTCGTCGCTGCTGCAGCGGATGATCGACCCGAAGGAGATCGCGGCGCTGGTCGCCTATGTCGCCAGCCCGCTCGGCGCGGCGACGAATGGCGCGGCGCTCCGGGTCGAGGGCGGTCTGCTGATGTCGGTGGCCTGAGGCGCCGGGCGCGGCGTCTTGAATTGACTCAACCGGCCTTCTCCTCTACACCCCGGCCCATCGAGCCGGTCCATTTGGGCCGGCGCGGTATTTCACGCACCCGCGGAGACCCCAGGGTTTCCTGTCGGCCGGCCCCAAGCCGGCAGAGGAGGGCACGTGTCCCTGTAACTCGTATCCAAGGGATATGCGATGTCGAAGCGTGCTTCGTCCAAACACAAGATTGACCGCCGTCTTGGCGAAAACCTCTGGGGTCGTCCCAAGTCTCCGGTCAACAAGCGCGAATACGGCCCCGGCCAGCACGGCCAGCGCCGCAAGGGCAAGGTTTCCGACTACGGTACCCAGCTCCGCGCCAAGCAGAAGCTCAAGGGCTACTACGGCAACATCTCCGAGAAGCAGTTCCGGAAGATCTATGCCGATGCGACCCGTCGCAAGGGCGATTCGTCCGAGAACCTGATCGGCCTCCTCGAGTGCCGTCTGGACGCGATCGTCTACCGCGCCAAGTTCGTCCCGACCGTTTTCGCCGCGCGTCAGTTCATTTCGCACGGCCACATCAAGGTCAACGGCCGCCGCGTCAACATTCCGTCCTTCCAGGCGAAGGTCGGCGATGTGATCGAGGTCAAGGAAGCTTCGCGTCAGCTGACGATCGTCCTCGAGGCGACCCAGCTCGCCGAGCGCGACGTTCCGGAATACATCGAAGTCGATCATCACAAGATGACGGCCAAGTTCTCGCGCGTCCCGGCTCTCGCCGACGTGCCGTACCCGGTCCACATGGAGCCGAACCTGGTCGTCGAGTTCTACTCGCGCTGATCAGTCGATCCATCGACTTCCGGAAAGGCCGCCTTCGGGCGGCCTTTTCTTTTTTGCGCCGGCCGGCGGCATTTCCGCTCTTCGAAACCGCCAGTGATCGGCGTATCAGGGAGGAGCTGGCGAAGGCGGGGATCGCATGACCGAGGCTGTGACCGAACGGAAGAGCGCAACCGATCTGGTCGGACTGGCCGCCATCGCGACCACGATCATCGGCTGGGCGTCGGCCTTTGCCGCGATCCGCGTCGGGCTGACGGCGCTGACGCCTGTCGAACTCGCGGCGGCGCGCTATCTCTCGGCGGCGGTGCCGGCCGGTCTCTTCCTCGCCATCGCGCGGCCGCCCCTGCCATCGGGTCGGGATTTTGCGCGGCTCGTCGTCATCGGCGTGCTCTTCATCTCGGCCTATGCTGTGCTGCTCAATACTGGCGAGCAGACGATCGCCGCCGGTCCCGCCTCCTTCATCATCCAGATCAATCCGATCATCGTCGCGCTGATCGCCGTGCCGCTGCTCGGCGAGCGCTTCGGCGTCTATGGCTGGATCGGGACGCTGGTGTCGTTCCTGGGCGTCGGGCTGATCGCCTATGCCAACAGCGACGGCTTCGGTCTGAATTTCGGCGCCGTGCTGATCCTCGGCGCGGCGCTCTGCACCTCGATCTCGACCATCCTGCAGAAGCCGTTGCTCGGCCGCATGCCGGCGCTGGTCGTCACCGCCTGGGTGCTGCTGCTCGGCGCGCTGCCGCTGCTGCCGGCGCTGCCGGCCACCGTGGTGGCGCTCCAGGCCGCGCCGCTCGCCGTCGTGCTTTCGATCGCCTATCTCGTGATCCTGCCGACCGTCATCGGCTACCTGACCTGGGCGATCGCGCTGAAGCGCTTCCCGGCGGCGCGCGCCGTCAACTTCCTCTACTGCATCGCCCCGACCGCGACGCTGATCGGCTGGCTGTGGCTCGGCGAGGTGCCGACGCCGCTTAGCCTCGCCGGCGGCGCCATGGCGATCGGCGGCGTGCTGATCGTCAACCTGACCCGCCGCCGATAGCAGGTTCAGGACGCCGC
>JAEWAD010000099.1 GCA_023391905.1 Pseudomonadota bacterium
GCTGTCGCGCGCCAGCGCCGTCGCCGCGGCCGTGCCCGGCGACGACGAGGTCTGTCACGCCACGCTGACCTATGTCTACAACCATGAGACCCGCGCGCTGGCGAGCCGGCTGACCACCAATCATCACCATCACTCCGACATGTCGATCTCGACGACCCACGTGCATCTCGATCACGACAACTGCCTCGAGGTCTCGATCCTGCGCGGCCCGGTTCGCAAGCTGCAGGCGTTCGCCGACAGCGTCATCAGCCAGCGCGGCGTCCGCCATGGCGCGCTGCATATCATGCCGCCCGAGCCCGCCGCGCCGGCCCGGCCGCATACGCATCGCCACCACGACCATGACCACGACGAGTCCGGCCACCACCATCATCACCACCACGACCACGACGGCGAGCCGCACGAGCACTGAGCGGGCTCACAGCTTCTCCTCCGGGTGGTCGGCCTTGCGCCACTGGATCGCGGTGATCACCGGCGCCAGCACGGAGGCGACGATGCCGGCGGCGAAGCCGTTGTTGTAGAGGTTGAGCCCGCCATGCAGCACGCCGACGGATTGCGCGGCGGAGGAATGCACGAAGCCGGCGACGATGCCCCAGTGCCAGCCGAAGCGGCCGGCGATCGGCGCCAGCGTCGTGCCGAACAGGGCGGCGAGCACGATCGACGGATCCGCCGCGCCCCACGGCTTCGCCAGCGAGCCGAGGAACACGCCGGCCATGATCGGCACGATGTTCTTCGGATGCTTGCCGTAGGCGGCGAAGCCGACGATCGTGAAGATCGCGCCGATGACCGGGCCGTTCAGGTCGCCGCCGACCAGGAACACGTAGATCATCCCGATCGCGCCGGTGAGGCCCATGTTCACCAGCGTCGGGCCGATGCCGACCTTTTCGACGAAGTCGGATGGCGCCTGCCCCGTCAGCGCGACGATATCCTTCATCTTGCCGAGCGCGGCGCGATCGAGCCACACGCCGCCGCCGATCAACCCTAGGAATAGAACCGAGAGGAAGACGCCGAGCAGGACGTTGTTGCCGGTCGTCCAGATGAAGACGGGGTCGGGCACGAAGCCGTAGGATTTGTAGATCGCCACGACGAGCGTGCCGACGATGCCGGCGGTGAAGCCCATGTTGTAGAGGCTGAAACCCATATGGGCCTTGAACAGCTGCGCCGCCGCGGCCGGCAGCATGAAGCCCATCAGCAGGCCCGTCAGCAGGCCGAGCGGCAGGCCGGCCGAAAAGGGTAGCGCGGTCGAGAACAGGATCTCGGAGAAGACCGGCGCCAGGGCGCAGCCGAAGAAGGCCGTGTTGATATGCGCCGAGAACGGCTCCTGCTTGTAGACGGCGTACAGATAGACGCCGCCGACGATCGGCCAGATGTTCAGGAGGTTCTTGCCGAACAGGCCGAAGCCGAGCACCAGCATCATGCAGGCGATGGCGCCGCCGCCGATCTTCGCGCCGGCGGCGCGGTAGATCGCTGATGTCACCAGCGTCAGGAGCCCGGCATTGACGAAGGCGGCGCCCATGCCGCCGACGCCGATATAGTCGGTGATCAGCGTGTCGCGGGCGAGCAGGATCTTGAGGAGGCCGGGGCCGATCTCGCCGAGCGGCTGGACGAACAAACCGAACACGATGAAGGCGGCGGCGACGGCGGCGACGAGCAGGAGCAGGCCGTCATCGGACAGTTCCGGCGTGACGTCTTCCCCTGCCGCGATCCCAGCCTTCATGAAGCCCCCGTTCCACGATTCCGCCCGTGGCAACGCGACGGCCAGCGGCTGGCCGATAGCATGGCCGAAACGCAGCGGAAATGGCAACCTGCCATGCAGCGCCGAAACGGAGACGCAGCGCACAGGCAAGGGACGCTGCGCCATTCGCGCAGCGTGATCTCAGGCGTCGTGCGCGCCGAAGCCGATCGTCGTCAGGCCCGAATCCGCATGCTCGAAATGGACATGCGCGTGGCTGTGCTGGTGGCTGTGCTGATGCAGCGTGCCGCGATGGCCTTTCCCGTCCTTCAGCAACAGCGCCGTGGTGGCCAGCTGCGCCATGAAATGCGCGTCATGGGCGACGATGATCATCGCCTGCGGCAGGTCCGCCAGGATCTCGCACAGCCGCGCATAGGCGTCGGGATCGAGGCCCACGGTCGGCTCGTCGAGCAGCAGCACCTCGGGCCGCATCGCCAGCACCGCCGCGATCGAGACCAGCCGCTTCTCGCCGCCGGACAGGCGGTGGGTGATGCGGTCCTCGAACTGCGCCAGGCCGAGCGATCGCAGCGTCGCCCGCGCCGTTTCGAAAGCCGCCTCGCGCGGCTCGCCCAGATTGAGAGGTCCGAAGGCGACGTCCTCGAGCACGGTCGGGCAGAAGAGCTGGTCGTCGGCATCCTGGAACACCAGCCCGGCCCGCACGCGCACCTCGCGGAAATCCGCCTCGCTGCGACGCGGAGCGCCGAAGGCCTCGATCGTGCCGGCCCGCGCCGGAAGGAAGCCGGTGATGACATGCAGCAGCGTGCTCTTGCCGGCCCCGTTGGCGCCGAGCAGCACCATGCGCTCGCCAGGGTTGAGGACGAGATCGACGCCATCGAGCACCGGTTTGTCGCCATAACCGGCGACGACGCCCGAAAGGCGGATCAGGGGTTCGGCTTCGCTCATGCGAGCTCCAGGACAAGCAACGCGATCAGGAACAGCGGCCAGAGCGCGATGACGAAATGATCCGCCCGGCCGAGCCTCGACTGCTCGAACGCCGGGAAGCGACCCGTGAAGCCGCGCGCCCGCATGGCCCAGGCGACGCGCTCGGCCCGCTCGGCGCTGCGCACCACCAGCATGCCGAGGAGATGGCCCAGGCTGCGCCAGCTGTGCCGGTTGCTGCCGGCGCGAAAGCCGCGCGCCCGCATCGCCCGCCGCAGCCGCGTATATTCCTCGTGGAAGACCGCGATATAGCGCGCGGTGAGCTGGAACAGGTGGGCGACCCGGGCCGGCAGGCCGATGCCGTGCATCGCGGCGGCGAGCCGCATGGTGCCCATGGTCGAGAGCAGCGCCGACGCCATCAGCACGCCGGCATTGACTCGGACGATGATCGTGACCGCCCGCAGCACACCCTCCTGCGACACCGGGAGGCCAGCGACATGGAACAGCGCCGTGCCGGGAACCGTCAGCGGCAGCGTCACCAGCAGGAAGATCAGGAACCCCTCGACGGCGGTCATCCGGCGCAGCGTCGGCCGGAGCGGCAGCCGGGCGAAGCAGGCCGCCGCCAGCGAAGCGACCAGCGCGCCCGCGAGCGCCCCTGGCGATTGCAGCAGCGCCAGCAGCACCAGGAAGCTCAGCGCGGCGCCCAGCCGGACGCGAGGGTCGATGGTGGCGAGCGGACCGAAATCGCGGCTCTCCGCATGGATGGTCGCGGCGTTCGCCGCGCCGCTCATGACGCACCTCGGCCGCGACGGCTCTTCCAGAACGCCACCAGGCCGAAGATGCCGGCGATGTAGCCGACGCCGCCGATGACGTCGCGGATCCGCACTTCGGATTCGAGCGCATCGATCTGTTCGGCCAGCGGCGCGATCCGGCGCG
>JAEWAD010000108.1 GCA_023391905.1 Pseudomonadota bacterium
ACCTCTCCCTGAGGGAGAGGTCGACGCACGAAGTGCGGCGGGTGAGGGTTTACGGCCTCTCCGGATGGTTCCCTAACCCCTCACCCGGAGCTTCGCTCCGACCTCTCCCTCTGGGAGAGGTACCGCCGGGACATCCCCATCGAATTCCGCGGCTGCCGCTTCATGAGAACGGCCGGGCATGCCCGGCCGCTTTCGTATCGATGCGACCCCGCCTCAGAAGCCGACCGTGAGGCCGACCGTGCCCTTGTAGCCATAGGAGCCGTCGAAGCTGGTCGAGGCGAGCGCCTCGCCATGCAGCGCATATTTCTCGGCGCCCCAGTTGTAGGTGCCGCCGACGCCGAACTCGGCGCCGAACTTCTGCGGCTCCGCCACCAGGTCGAGGCCAGAGACCGCGACGGTCGCGCCGTCGAGGAACTCGTAGGTCAGGCTGGTGATGCCGTAGAGATGCGTGCGGACGGCGCGGCCAGCGTCATCCTGCCAGCTGGCATCGCGACCGAGCGCGACGCCGACCCGGCCCTCCAGGCTCTCGCCCTTCGAGAGCGACACGGCGGCGCCATAGGGATCGACGAAATCGTCGAAATCGGCCGAGGCATAGGCAAGCTGCGCCTGCGGCGTGACCGTCCAGCCCTCCTTCACGGCGAACTCGCGGCCGGCCTCGATCGAGAGCGCATAGCCTGTGCCGTCATTGCCATCGACGAGCTTGCCGAGGCCATCGGCCGAAAGGTCGGTGTCGAACCAGGCGACCTGCGCCTGGCCGTCGACATAGACGCCGTTCGCGCCATACCAGGTCAGCGTGGCGCCGATGCCGTAGCCGTCCGTGGTGTTCGAGCCGCCGCCGAGACCGGAGGAGACTTCGGCGCGGGCATGGCTGTACTGCGCCGTGATCCCGGCGACGAGCGCGCCCGAGGCACCCTCCATCACCTCGCCGTCGAAGCCGACCTGCAGCTGGAACAGGTCGCTGTCATAGGACGCCTCGGTGGTCGAGCTGTCGGCCTTGACGCGGGCATGCGCGCCCTCGATGCGGGTCCAGAGCGCGGTGTCCGCCGCCTCGGTCGTCCGGTCGGGGCGACGATCGCCGACGCGCTGCTGCAAGGTCGGCAGCGAGATCAGGCCGAGCATGACAGCCGGATAGCTCTCATAGGTCGGCAGCGTCGGCGCCAGGCCGTCGGCGCGCAGATACCAGTCGCCGTCGGTGTTCGTCAGGTCGGAGAGGCCGTTCTGGAACAGATCATAGCGGTAGGCGCCGCCGATCGCCGGGCCGGAGAGCACGAAGGCATCGGCCGCCGAAACGCCATCGACCTCGACGATCTTGATGCCGTCGCCCGTCGTCGCGGCGCCCGCGCCGCCGACATTGATCACCCGTACCTGCGTCGCGCCGGTGCCGATCAGGCTGTCGCCGGTGATGTAGAGCAGGTCCGTCGACGAATTGTCGGCGCCCAGGGCCGCCTCGATCTCGAGCACGCCACCATGGCCGGTGTAGTCGCCGTCGATGGTCAGCGTGCCGATCGAATTGCCCGGCGCGATGACGCCGCCGGCATAGTTGGCGGTATCGCCGACCGTGCCGACACCCTGCAGTCGGCCACTGCGCACCTCCATCGTGCCGCCGAGCTCGCCATTGACGGAAAGCGTGCCGCCATAGACGCTCGTCAGGCCGGCGAAATCGGTCTGGTCGGCGTTGAAGAGGGTGTGCCCGGCCAACTGGTTGACCGCGCCGGACCCGTTAATCGGGATGTCGAAGACATAGCCCGTCTCGGTGTGGTTGAAATTGATCTCCGCGCTCGCGGCGAGCGTGATGCCCAACGCCTCGAGGGTGCCGGCGGCGGCGGCAGCCTGGCCGACGGCCCCGCCGATATTCAGCGTGGCGTTGCTGTTCTGGAACGCGCCGCCGATCGTGAGGGCCGAGGCGCCATTGTTCACCACCACGCGCCCGTCATTGGCGATGGTCAGAACGCCGGTGCCCCTGGTTCCCAGATTGATGGCGTTCGCGGTCAACGCGGATCCGACGCCGGACACCAGGACATCAAAATCGGCCACAACTTGTACATTGGTGTTGGTCGCAACGTTCACCGTGGCCGCACTGACGACGCCGCCGTCAAGGATGGAAAGCGACCCCATCTGCATCATCAGCGTCGTGCCGGTGTCCCATCGGGATCCCTCGCCGGACACGACGGCCGTCACCTGCGCGTTGGCGTATGCGTTGGCATTGAGGCCGCCGAAATTGGTGCCGCCGCTGATGTCGACCACACCGCCGGCGCGCACGTCGATATAGGTAGTGCCGTTGTAGGAGCCGAACGAGCCGGCCTCCAGCGTCGAGCCATCGTCGCGGACGTTCAGGTTGACGATGCCACCACCGGCGGTGGTGTGCGCATTGATCGCCCGGTCGGTGGAGTAGGCGCCTCCGTCCTCGATCGTCAGCGTCGCTTCGACCGACGAGCCGCCGCCCAGGGCCGTCGCATCGGAGCCGGAAGTGGTAACCCGGGTTCCCTCACCGGAGATCGTCAGGCTCGCCGTCTCGCCGGCCTGAACGGCGATGCCGAGCTGGGCGAGCGATCCGCCGCTCGATGTGCTCAGGCTGATTTCGCTGCCGCCGGTGATCACCATATGGCCGGCCTCGACGCCCAGTCGGGTGACATTGGTGCTGGTAACGCCGTCGAGCACGAGCTCGCCGGTCCCTCTCTTGTTGATCGAGCCCGTGTTCAGGACGCCCGTGCCCTGGATGTTGCCCGAGAGCGTCACGCTTGCGCCGCTGGCGACGTCGAAGACGCGCGCCGTCGTGTAGGAAAGCGTGTTGGCGCCGGTCTCGATGGTGATCGCCTTGCCAGTGACCGCAGGTAGCGGGGTGGTGAGCGCAAAGCTGCCGGTCAGCGTGATGGTCGACGCCGCATCGGGGCTCGCCTGCGCGTTGGCAATCGCCAAGGCGAGCTCGGCCTCGTTGGAGGCGCTGTAGCTCGCCGCCTGCGCCGCCTGGCCAAGGACCAGCGCCAGGCCGGCGCCGAGCGCGAGATGCGACGCGCCGGAGCGCAGCAGACGGCCGACCGTATGGCGCGATCCAACCGACCGCGTACTGGCCATGGCATTCGATGTCATTGATTTCAGCCCCGATCCGCGAAAGGAAGGGCGGCATCGCGCACAGATCGAGTTACTTCAAAATTTGAAGTAACTCATTGTCATCGCAGACGAAATCCAGCGCTCTCCCCCCAAGTTTCGGAAACATATTTGCGCCGGTCGATCCGGTAAACTGACAAATTGCACCTCGATGCAACCTGGCCTTGCTGTTGCATTCACGCAACATGTGCCGGCGAGGCGGGCGCCCGCCGCACCGCCCTCGGCAAGCCTTCGGCCTGCGGCTATGATGATGCGCCGAACCGATCCACGAACAGAGCGAGGCGACAATGTCGGATTCCAGGAGCCGCGAGTTCGTGACGCCCCGCGATGCCGAGCTCGGGTTGCGGACGATCGCCAATACGGTCGGCCTCTCCGTCTCCGTCCTGCCGAACGGGGCCCTCTTCGCCATCAGCCATGACGCGGGCGGTGGGGCGATCCTGATCAACCAGGTCCTCGGCTCGCCCGTCGACGGCGGCATCGGCCGGATCTGGCTGCGCACGGGCGGCGGGCATCCGTTCGTAGCCGAAATCGTCGGACCAGGCGCCAACGTGACCTTCACGGCCGGCGCCCCCGCCTTTCGCTGGTCGGGTGCGACGAACGGCATCGCCCATACCGTCACGCTGCAGCTCAGCGCCGACGCGCCGCGCTGGTTCTGGCAGATCGAACTTGCTCTCGAAGACGGCACCGAGCCCGTCCCCTGCGACGTCATCCTGGCGCAGGACCTCGGTCTCGGCGGACGCGGGTTCCTGATGGGGAGCGAGGCCTATGCCTCGCAATATCTCGACCACCACATCGCCCAGCATCCGCGCTTCGGACCGGTGATCATGAGCCGGCAAAACCTCGCCCAGGGCGGGCGCTTCCCCTGGCTCGCTCAGGGTTGCATCGAGGGCGCCGTCGCCTTCGCGACCGACGCGATCCAGCTCTTCGGCCCGAGCTATCGCGACGCCGCGGCGCTGGATTTCGGCTTCGGCATCGCGCTGCCGAGCCGTGTCCAGCAGCACGAGCTCGCCTGCCCGACCCTGCAATCAAAGCCGATCACGCTCACGCCGGGCAACATGGCAAGCTGGACCTTCTTCGGCCATTTCGTCGCCGATCATCGCGAAGCCTCGGGCGGCGACGATCTCGCCCGGATCGAAGACATCACCGCCCCGGCTCCGACGGCCCGCAGGGAGGCAGGACAGCCGACCGCGCGCAGCCTGCTGCAGGACGCGCCACCGCTCGCCATCCTGCCCCTCGACGCGCCCCTGCTCGACCGCCTCTATCCCCGGCGCGCACTGGAAGAGACGGACGAAACCTCGCTGCTCTCCTTCTTTGTCCCCGACGGGACGCTCAATCGCCATGTCGTGCTCGCCGAGAAGGAGCTTCTGGTCGCCCGCCGGCACGGTGCGATCCTGCGCAGCGGCCAGGCGATGATGCCGGATGAGGTGACGCTGGCGGCGACCTGCTGGATGCATGGCGTGTTCGCGGCGCAGCTCACCATCGGCAACACCTCGTTCCACAAGCTCTTCTCCGTCTCGCGCGATCCCTACAACATCACGCGGGCAAGCGGCCTGCGCATGCTGATCGATACGGGCGACGGCTGGCGGCTTCTTACCGTGCCGTCGGCCTTCGACATGGGCTTGAGCGACTGCCGCTGGATCTACCGGCTCGCCGACCGGATCGTCACCGTCTCGGCCGCCGCCTCCGGAGCGGATGCCGCCATGCAGTGGCGTGTGGACGTCGACGGCCCGGCGGCGCGCTTCCTCGTCTTCGGCCAGATCGTGCTGGGCGAGCGCGAATACGAGCAGAGCGGCCAGATCACGGTCGACGCGGCGGCGAAGCGGATCGCCTTCCGGCCCGGCCCGGACTGGCTCTGGGGCCAGAAGCATCCCGACGCGGTCTATCACCTCGTGACCAGCACGCCCGACGCGATCGAGGCGATCGGCGGCGACGAGCTGCTCTTCGAGGACGGCGCGGCGCGGACCGGCGGCCATGCCGCGTTCCGCACCGTCCCGACCCAGAAACTCGCCTTCGCCGTCACCGGCTCG
>JAEWAD010000272.1 GCA_023391905.1 Pseudomonadota bacterium
GATCGTCTGCGTGCGCGGCGCCGCGAGCGCGCGGCCCCGAAACTCACCGGCGACGATCCGCACGACCCGATCCACCCGTCCTGTTGCCCGATCCACCCGGACCGCGTCCACCACCCGACGGCCGGCCGCCCGGCCGCCCGCCGCCACCACCCCGCGGCTTGTCGCCATCGGGGTTGCGGCCCGTCACCGGGCGCTTGTCGAAGGAACGCCCCGCCTTGGGGCCACCCTTGCCGCCGCCGGAGCCGGGACGCCCGCCGCTCTTGACGAGACCACCACGCGATCCACGCGCCGGCTTGTCGTCGTCGCGATTGCGGCCCGTGACCGGACGGGCATTGCGAAGGCTGCCCTCGAAGCGACGGCCATCCTGGAACTCGCGGCGATCGCCCTCGCCGCCTTCGTTGCGGCCCCTGCCGCGCGAAGCGCCGCGCTGCGACGCCCTGGCGGGGGCCTCGCCGTCCGCCGGACGTTCGCCACGACGCGAGCGCGCCTCGCCTCGAGGCGCACGCCCCTCGGCCGGACGCTCATCACGCCCACGACGTCCCTCGCCACGCGATGCGTGACCTTCGAACGGGCGTTCGTCACGCCCCCTGCCCTCGCCCTTCGGCGCGGCGCCCGAGCGACCACCGCGGCGTCCGCCAGCCTCTTCGTCGACACGCTCCGCGACGATGCGCGACGGGCGCTCGCCCGTCGGCCTCACCTGCGCGAGCGGCTTGATCGGACCGCGGCGGATCGTCCGTCCGCCCGCCTTGCGCGCGCTGCGACGGGCAGCCTCCTCTTCCTCGCGCAAGGGCGCATCGAAATCGGCGCCGGATTCGCGCGTGAGCTTCTCGCCGAGCTGCTCGCGCAGCACGCGGCCCTTGATCTCGACCGCCTCGCCCTCGGCGAGGTCGCCGAGCTGGAACGGGCCGTAGGAAATGCGGATCAGGCGGTTCACGTCGAGGCCGATGCTCGACAGAACCTTCTTCACTTCGCGGTTCTTGCCTTCGCGGAGGCCGATCGTCGCCCAGATGTTGGAGCCCTGAACCCGGTCCAGCGTGCCTTCGACCGCGCCATACATGACGCCGTCGATGGTGACGCCGTCACGGAGCTTGTCGAGGTCCGGCTGCAGGATGTCGCCCCAGGCACGAACGCGGTAGCGCCGCATCCAGCCGGTCGCGGGCAGTTCGAGAACGCGCGCCAGGCCGCCATCATTGGTCAGGAGCAACAGGCCCTCGGTGTTGATGTCGAGGCGGCCGACCGCGATGACGCGCGGCAGATGCGCCGGCAGCGAATCGAACACGGTGGGACGGCCCTCGGGATCATGGGCGGTGGTCACCAGGCCCTTCGGCTTGTGGTAGAGCCAGAGGCGCGTGCGCTCCTTGGTCGGGAGCGGCTCGTCATCCACCGTCACGCGGTCGTGCGGACCGACATTGACGGCGGGGCTGGTCAGGACGCGGCCATTGATGGCGACGCGGCCCTCTTCGATCAGGCGTTCGGCATCACGGCGCGAGCACAGGCCGGCCCGCGCCAGAACCTTGGCGATGCGGGCATCCTGTGCGTCGTCTTGCGCGACGCCATCCTTCGTGCGTTTCTGCGGCGGCTTCATTCGATCCATCCTTGAAACGGTTCCTTAGAGCCTTTGCGGCCGGGTGGATACCGCTTGATGCAAACAAAATGCGGCGCGTCAATCTTGACGGCGCGAAACGGGTGAAGCGAGCGGGATGAGAGACGGAATCAACCCCTACATGCAGGCCGCGCTGGACGAGGCGCGGCGGGCGGCCGAGCGCGGCGAGGTACCGATCGGCGCCGTCATCGTGCGCGACGGCGAGATCCTCGCCGCCGACGGCAACCGCACGCTGGAGCTCAATGATCCGACTGCCCATGCCGAGACGCTGGCGATCCGCGCCGCCTGCGCGACGCTCGGCTCGCAGCGCCTGCCCGACTGCGACCTCTATGTGACGCTGGAGCCCTGCCCGATGTGCGCGGCGGCGATTTCCTTCGCCCGCATCCGCCGGCTCTACTACGGCGCCGCCGATCCGAAGGGCGGCGCGGTGGAGAGCGGCGTCCGCCTCTACAGCCAGCCGACCTGCCACCATGCGCCGGAGGTCTATGACGGCATCGCCGAGAGCCTCTCGGCCGAGATGCTGCGGACGTTCTTCCGGGAGCGGCGATAGGCGCGGCTCAAGCCGCCGAGCTGTCCGGCACCCGCCGGTCGACGGCCGCGGCGCGCGTCTCGGCGTGGCGACAGCAGATCACCCGGAGCAGCGAGGCGAAATTGCCGATCTCGCCACGCAGCTCCACGACCTCGTCGTAGAGCACCGACAGGAAACGCGCCGTCGGCATCTGCTGGCTGGCCGCGATCTCGTCCAGCCGCGACCAGAACATGGATTCGAGCCGGACGCTGGTGACGACGCCGGCGATGCGGACGGACCGCGTCACCGGCGCGAACAGATCGGGATCCGTCGACGCGAAGATCTGGCACACGGGCGCACCCTCCCCCTTGGAACGCGCGCCCGTACCGATCAGGCGTGGCTGATCTTGGTGCCGAGAAGCGCCAGGAACTGCCCCATCCAGGCCGGATGAGCGGGCCAGGCCGGGGCCGTGACGAAGATATCGTCGGTGATCGCGCCGCTGATGGCAATATCGGCGTACGTGCCGCCGGCAAGCCGCACCTCCGGCGCGCAGGCCGGATAGGCGGAGATCGTCTTGCCGCGGATCACGTCGGCGGCGGCGAGCACCTGCGCGCCGTGGCAGACGGCGGCGATCGGCTTCTTCGCCGCCACGAAAGCCTTGACCAGCGCGATCACGCCGTCGTCGAGGCGCAGATATTCCGGCGCCCGGCCGCCCGGGATGACGAGCGCGTCGTAGTCGCTCTCCTTGACGGCGGCGAAGTCGGTCGTCAGCGCGAAATTATGGCCGCGCTTCTCGGAATAGGTCTGGTCGCCCTCGAAATCATGGATCGCGGTCGCGACCTTGCCGTTGGCGGGCTTGCCGGGACAGGCAGCCGACACCTCGTGGCCGACGGCGGCCAGAAGCTGGAACGGCACCATCACTTCATAGTCCTCGACATAATCGCCGACGAGAAACAGGATCTTCTTGGCCATGGCGGTCTCCTCCAAACGAACCTGGGCGCCGAAAGCGTAGCGACCCGAAACGACGAAGAGGTAACACCCGCATACTACCGCGGAGCATGGGGGCGGCA